>JBNKJW010000260.1:0-4236 GCA_050291445.1 Bacteroidales bacterium
TCCTAAAAAGGGAACATAAACAAACATGGCAATGCCTAATGAAAACAAGTAAGAAGACCATTTAATTTTACTGGTCGAAAAAGAAATTAACAGCAATGCCATAAACTCCAAACCATGATGACCCGGAAGGTTAATGTGTGAGCGATACCTTGCATGTGCAACAATGGCTGCAATACCTAGTACCAATGGAATAAGTACTTCAATTATTGTTGCCAGGTTAGTTGGAAATGCTTTTGATATACTCTTTTGATGCAATTTGCCACTCATAATTTTCATTTTTTGTAATCGGTTCAACAATAACAATTATTTTTGAATCAGAAAGGACCGGTCGGATCCATTCCGAGATGTTTACCCTGTCGTTTTTATTAATTGGTGTTTTTTCTTTGGTTATAATTTCATCAAACATTGACAATTCAAACAGTTCATTGGCTGAATAAATTCCTGCAAAATCCCTTAATTCTTTGCCAACCAACCATATAAACCTTCCATCGTTCCCCGATTTCCTAAGGCCAACAGCTGCCAGGGCACCAATAATACCGTCAAATGTACCTAAAAATCCTTCAAGATAAATACCTGCCTCTTTGGCAACCGAAATTGCTTCGTTTTTTGAAATTACTTCTGACTTGGCCCTTTTTCCCCAGTTAATAATTGTTTCGTTTACTTTATCAAATTCCGCTACGCATAAACCAACATCAGAACCAATAGCGCACTCGCATCTTAAATAAGCCTGACAAAATGATTTAAGTTCTTCAATATCAGTTGTTTCAACCTCAATACAGGCAGAGCTGTTTTGTGAAGTATAAGGGATATCGGGATGTACAAAAAGCTGGTGACGGGTTATACTTATTACATTCCCAAAAAGTTCTTGGTTAATCAAATTACTCAAATGTCTTGACCTAAACCCAGTCCCTCTTGAGAATTTATTATCCGTATCGTCTATTCCAATTAAATATTTTTTTTGCTCAGACATATAATATGCTTTATGCATTTTTTCACATATCGCAAAATAAATAAAAGATTTGTTTTTAGGTAATGACTTTTGCCTGTTTTTTACAATTTAGATTGTTTCTAAGCGAATTAGGATTTTTTAGTTGGGAGGTTAAAATAAAAAGTTGTTCCTTTTTCTTTTTTACTTTCAACACCTATTTCGCCCCTATTTTTTGCTATCAGTTCGTGGCATAAAATAAGTCCAAGGCCTGTCCCTTTTTCATTGTTTGTACCAAAAGTACTGTAGTTTTCTTCAATTCTGAATAGTTTATCAACCTTATCGTCGGGTATTCCAAGTCCGTTGTCCTTAACAGCAACTCGAACAAATTCACCTTTTCCCAATTCCTTTTTTATAGCAGTAATTTTAATTTCTCCATGTTTAGGGGTGAATTTTATGGCATTTGAAACCAGGTTTCGAATAACCGTAGCGATAGTATTTTTATCGGCAAAAACAAAAATGGGTTCTTTTATGCTATTGTCTAAATCAATTTCTTTGGCACGTATTCCTTCTGAATAAATCGTAAGGATTTCTTTAACAATTTCCTGTAGATCGATTTTTTCTGGTTTCAGATCAAGCACACCCAGTTGGCTCCTTGTCCAAACCAATAAATTTTCAAGCAACTTAAAAGTACCTTTTGCCGAAGAGTAAATGTGATCAAAGTACTTTTTAAACTCTGCATCACTCAGGTCGTTGTAGTTTTCTTTTATAAACTCGGCCAATTGCATAAAAGAGCCCAATGGTCCTCGCAGATCATGGGCTATTATTGAAAAAAATCTGTCTTTTTGTGCATTTAACTGCTTTAGTTTGTTTTCTGAATCTCGCAGTGCTTCTTCAGCTTTTTTTCTTGCTGTTATGTCATGCACTACAGAGTATAGCAATATAGTTTCTTTAATTTCTACTTTTCCGCTATAAACTTCTACATCTCTTATTTCGTTGTTCGAAAGGCGATGTTTAAAGAAAAAATGTTCTTTGCGGCCTTCCATAGCAGCATCCATTTGAGCTTGTACTTCTTTTTTTGGTAGCGCTGCTATATTTCTGATATTCAGTGATTTAATTTTGAAAAGTGGGTATCCATAAAATTTACAGGCAGCTTCATTAGCATCCACAATATCCCCGTTTTTAGGGTCTACCACAAACATGATTGAATTATTCTCGTAGAACAACGACTGAAACTTTTTTTTGCTTTCACGCAAGGCCTGTTGGTTTCTTTTCTGGTCTGTAATATCAGTAAAACTGGTCATTAGTGCTTGATCGCCATCATATTCAACCAAATTTACTTTAACATTTGCCCAAATTTCTTTGCCTTTTTTGGTAATAATTTTCAAATCATATTTTTCAGGAACTTTTTTGCCCCTTAGCTTTGCAAGCGAGCGGTTTTGAAAAAGCTTTTTGAAATCGGAATGTATGTACGCTCCAATTTTAACCTTCCTTGCTTCCTCTTTTTTATAGCCAGTCATTTTTTCCCATGCCTGGTTGACAAATAAAATTTCCGATTCATTTTGTATCAGCATAGCTGAATCGGATAACTCCAAAACTTTTTTGAATTTTTTTTCGCTTAGAAAAAGTTTTTTTCTTAAGCGTTCGACTTCATAATCTTTATCCTTGTTATTTTTTAGGGAACTTTCTTCTTGGCCGTTTTTGGTATCTATTACATTTATTAATAAATATAATTCTTTGTCAAGCTCAACTGATTTAATGGTTACAAGAAATAAGGAATTATTATTTTTTTGAGAAGTTAAATACAAGTAGTGTTGACTGGGTTCATTTTCTGAAACAGAAAAGCTAACAGGTTTCCTATTTGAATCGGTAAAGTAGTTGTTAATATTAATTGCAATAGCATTATTGGTGCTTTTAAGACCTGTAATTTCTACAAATTTATCATTGCAATCTACTATTTTTCCGTTGGCGTTGGCAAGGCATATGCCAGAAAGGGCAGATTCAAATAAAAATTGGTAGCCTTTTTCTTTTTTTAGGGTTGACAATACAAGACTCATCAGGTAATAGCAGATTTAGGAAACATTGATTTACTATATACAACGTTTCAATTATTAAATAATTATTTAGTCTCTGTCAAATTAGGTTTTAATATTTTAAAGGGATAGTTGCGAAGATAGGTATTTTTTTAATTTCTTATATAATAAACTCGGTTGGAAGTTTAACTTTTATCTCAGTGCCTTTATTTTTAAAAGTGTTTATGTCCATCTCACCTTTGTTTTTTTTGATAAAGTCCCTGCAAAGTAATAGTCCTAGTCCCGATCCTTTTTCCCCACTTGTACCAAAGGACGAAATGAGTGGTTGGTTGGTATAAAATTTATCTAGAACTTCTTTAGCAATTCCAGTTCCACTATCCTTTATAGCAACAATTGCATAGCTATTTTCCTGATAAACCTTAATATCTACCTTGCCGTTTTTTGGTGTGAATTTTATTGCGTTTGACAACAGGTTTCTTAAAATGGTATCAACCATCATTGGATCAGCGAAACATTCTGTTTGTGGTTCACTTTTAAAGTTAACTTTTATTGATTTGTGATTAGCACATTGTTCCAGCAAAATAATGTTTTGCTTTACTGTTTCTGAGAGGTTTAAATTACGTCGGCTTATTTTTATATTATTTGTTTGATTTTTAGACCATTGTAGTAGGTTTTGAAGGAGGTGGCTTGTTGAATTGCTTATTTTTTCCAGTTCTGAAAGTAACTTTTGCTGCTTGTCTTTATCGAATAATTCTGTATTATTAATAATTCTTAGCATTTCAGCCATTGTCCTTACAGGACCGTTTAAATCATGCGATATGAGCGAAAAAAATTTGTCTCTGTTAGCCAATTGTGCTTTTAGTTCATCCGAAAGTCTTACATTGAACAAAATAACAAAAACAATAGCCAGAGCAACTTGCGAAAGTATAATTACAAAAAATAAAATTTTAGTAATGAATATTTCATCTGAAGCATGTTTTTGGGTAAAAAGGAAAATTCCTACTATTCTCACCACCATTGTTGCTCCATAAAGTCCTGCAGCAATAACTCCAACAAAGGTGATTTTTCTGGTGCTTTTTGATTGCGGTTTTAAAAATTCAATTAATAAAAGTACTGAAACATAGATGCTTATAAGTGAATAAATAATCATTCTGGTTTTTTCTGAGGGGTAAACCAGTGTGAAAATAGTACCCAGAAGAATATTTATGGATGGAATAACTGTAATTTCTTTAAAGTTAACCGTTTTGTTTACATGCCTTCTTAGCCCTGCCCTGTATA
>JBNKJW010000261.1:0-17897 GCA_050291445.1 Bacteroidales bacterium
TAGGCGAACTGTGGACAGAGAACTGAAGACTGATAATGAGAACTTAAAAAAGATGAAACAAATCATTTCAACAACCCTAATAGCATTAGTTGCCTTGGCAACTCACTCCTGTTCTACCTCCTCAGCCAGGGAAAACGAAGAAATAGAGAAACAACAACATACAACCGAAAGCAACCCCGTTGAAATAATTATTCTTAAAAAAGCAACCTTTAACAAAGAATTAATTAGCAACGGCAAACTAAAAGCCCATAAAAAATGCGAACTCCAATTTGAACTTTCTGGTTATTTGACGGTGGTTTTTGCTAAAAATGGGAAAAAAGTAAATGCAAATTCAACAATAGCCATTCTTAACCAACAGGGAGCAAAGCAAAAACTGAAACAAGCAGAAATTCAATTTAAAAAAGCAGAGCTGGATAGAACGGAATTACTCATTAGCCAGGGTTATGAAACTGAGCAAATTGATAGCATCCCCCAAAAAATACTGGAAACCGCAAATATCCGTTCGGGATACAGCAGTGCAAAAAACAGCCTTGAAGAGGCAAAAATAAATTTTAGCAAGCATAGCCTTGTTGCCCCTTTTTCAGGAATTGTTGCCAACTTAAACTCCAAGGTTTATGAATACCCTAAATCAGGGGAGCCTTTTTGCGCCATTATTGACGATTCAAAGTTTGAAGTAGAATTTAATGTATTGGAAAACGAACTAAAAGAAATCAAACTAGGCTCTAATGTAAATGTTCAGCCGTTTTCATTAGAAAAAAGTTTTGCAGGTCATATTAGTGAAATTAATCCTTTTATTGATGAAAACGGAATGGTAAAAATAAAAGCGCTGATTACGAATACTGGTGGATTAATTGAAGGCATGAACGTAAAAATAATGATTCAAAAAACAATCATAGAGCAATTAGTTGTTCCAAAATCAGCCGTATTATTAAGGCAAAACAAGGAAGTACTGTTCACAATAAAATCAGGCAAAGCCTATTGGACATATATACACACCACCAACGAAAACAGCACCCATTATACCGTAGTAGCAAATACTGACCGGGGAGCAGAACTGAATGCCGGGGACACAGTGATTATTTCGGGGAACCTTAATTTAGCGCATGAATCGAATGTTGAGGTACTCAGTTCACAGTCGGCAGTAGGCAGTCAATAGTAGGCAGTCCACAGTCCATGGTTAGCAAATTGAGAACTAAGAACTGCCGACTGAAGACTGCTAACTGCCATCTGAGCACTAATAATAAACAAAGAAGTCAAAAAAACACAACCAAATAGCTAAACCAATGTCAACTTTCCGGGAACTCAAAGTATACCAAATAGCATTTAAATTAGCCTTGGAGATATATGAAATGACAAAAACATTCCCTGCAGAAGAGAAATACTCATTAACAGATCAAATAAGAAGATCTTCACGTTCGGTTTGTGCAAATATTGGAGAGGCCTATCGTAAAAGAAGATACCCAAAACATTTCATTAGCAAATTGAGCGACTCCGACGCTGAAAATACAGAAACGCAAGTTTGGCTAGACTTTTCACTGTCATTTAAATACATTATTAGAGAAGAATATGAAAAGCTCATCCAAAAATCAGAAGAAATTGGAAAATTATTAAATTATATGATGAATAACCCGGAAAAATTTCAGTAGGAAATCTTCAGTCCGAAGTCCGCAGTTCACAATTTATAGACTGAAGACTGAGAACTGAAGACTGCCGACTGAAGACTGTAGACTGCCGACTGTAGACTGAAAACTGAGAACTAAAAAATGGTAAAATTCCTCCTTCACCGTCCCATTGCTGTAAGCATGTCCTTCTTTGCACTCATCCTGCTTGGTATTATTACAGCTTTCAAGCTACCTGTATCCTTGCTTCCTTCATTAAATATCCCTAAAATAACAGTTCAGCTTAGCCGCGAAAATGCTTCTGCCCGCGAAATTGAAAATGCCTTGGTACTGCCACTACGCAGACAGCTAATGCAAATCTCGCACCTCGAAGATATTAAAAGCGAAGTAAGGGATGGTTCTGGCATAATTCATTTAGATTTTGAACATGGAACAAATATCGATTATGCATTTATCGAAACCAACGAGAAAATAGATCGTATCCAGGGGCAGCTACCAGCTGATTTCAAGCGCCCAAAGGTAATAAAAGCCAGCGCCAGTGATATTCCGGTTTTTTATCTAAATCTTAGTTTAAAAACAGAAAACGATTCCATAGTAAAAGACAAGGAGCTATTCCCTGTCTCTCAGGCAATGCTTGATTTAAGCAACTTCTCAGAACAAGTAATAAAAAAAAGGCTGGAGCAGTTACCTGAAGTGGCTATGATTGACATTAGTGGCTTGTCTCATTCAGAAATATTGATACTACCCGATTTAGAAAAGCTTAAAAGCCTAAACCTTAGCTTGTCAAAGTTCGAAACTCATGTAAAAAATCAAAACATTGATTTAGGCAACCTAATCATCCGCGATGGTCAGTACCAGTTTAACATTAGGTTTTCAAATACCCTTAAAAACATTGATGATATTAAAAACATCTATTTTAAAGTGAACGACAAGATTTTTCAATTGAAAGATATTGCCAGTGTAATTGAGCATCCACAGAAACTAACAGGGAAAGTTACCACCAATGGTAAAAATGCCATTTCAATGGCTGTTATTAAACAATCTTCAGCTCAGTTAGAAGATGTAAAAGAAAAACTGGATGAATTAATTAATGAATTTCAGAAAGATTATCCGCATATTGATTTTTCCATTAGCAGAGACCAATCAAAGTTACTAGCCTATTCTATTGACAACCTTAAACAAAGCCTGTTGTTAGGGACAATTCTTGCTTTGCTGGTTATGTTGTTCTTTTTAAAAGATTTTAAATCCCCACTTTTAATTTCAATAAGCGTTCCGGCTTCACTGCTTTTAACATTTTTGTTTTTTCATTTATCGGGTGTTTCAATCAATGTTATTTCGCTATCGGGATTAATTTTGGGAGTAGGAATGATGATTGACAACTCAATTATTGTTATTGACAATATTTCTCAATACATTGAAAGAGGTGAAAACCTTATAACTGCATGTATACAAGGCACTAACGAAGTAATACGGCCATTATTAAGTTCAATATTAACCACTTGTGCAGTTTTTATTCCACTGATTTTTGTAGGTGGAATTGCATCATCGCTTTTTTATGAACAAGCCATATCAATTACAATTGGTCTTTTTGTATCATTTGCTGTTTCAATAAGCTTACTTCCTGTATACTTCAAACTCTTTCATTCCAAAAGAAAAAAAACGGATGCTGATTTTCTGGAAAAAATCAACAAAATCAATTACAATAAGCTATATGAAAGAGGTTTCAGGTTGGTAATGAAAAACCAGTTTGGTTCATTGTTTGTTTTTGTACTCATGCTATTCCTGGCAATATTTTTATACAACAACATAAATATGGAACGCCTTCCTGAACTTGAAAAAATTGAAACTTTGATAAATATTGATTGGAATCAAAGAATAACAATTGAGGAAAATCAAAAGCGAACAGAAAATATTATTGAATATTCAGAAGATAACATTGAATATCATTCGGCATTAATAGGTGAACAACAGTTTTTATTAAACCTAAAAGGTGCTTCCTCTTCCTCCGAGTCTGTTATCTATATTAAAGCAAAGTCAGCCAAAGCATTACTTGAATTAAAAAAAGACCTGCATGTGATAATATCCAAAAAATTTCCAGATGCAGCAGCAAAATTTGAAGATGCAGATAATATCTTTAACATTATCTTTTCTGATAATGAAGCAAATTTGATTGCTAAACTAAGAACAACAAATGATTTTGGCGAAAACTACAGTCAAAAACTTAATGAAAATATTGAATTCCTGTCCAAATCACTTCCTGGTTATCAAATCAACAAACCATCCTTTAAAGAAGTTCTGATTTTAAAGTCCGACCCGGTGCAATTGTCTTTATATGATATTAGTTTCCAGGAGCTATATAGCAAGCTACAAACTGCTTTAAGCGACAGGCAGGTATATTTAATAACATCAGGTAATCAATTTCTACCGGTAATTATTGGCGATAAGCCAAACACCATAAAAGAAATTATTGCAAATACAATGGTATTGAACAAAAAAGGCAAGCAAATTCCAATAAGGAACTTCTTAAAAGAAGAAAGGGATAAGGACTTAAAAACAATCATTGCAGGCAAAGAAGGTGAATACTACCCTGTTAATTTTAATGTAAATGAGGATGAAATCGAAGAATTACAATTAAAAATAAAGAAAACACTTAATAATAAAGGGGAGTTTGAAGCTGATTATGGCGGCAGCTACTTTTCAAATAAGGAACTATTAAAAAAACTGGCAATTATCTTGTTAATATCAGTTTCGTTGTTGTATTTCATTCTGGCTTCACAATTTGAGTCATTAACTCTTCCACTTATTGTATTGCTTGAAATACCAATTGATATTTTTGGAGCTTTTTTGATGTTAAAAATATTTGGAGCAAGTATCAATCTAATGTCAATGATTGGGATTATTGTTATGAGTGGGATTATTATTAACGATTCCATACTAAAAATTGATACCATTAACAAATTAAGGCAGGATGGTTACCGTTTAATGCATGCACTGGTTGAAGCTGGCCACCGTAGGCTAAAACCTATATTAATGACCAGCTTAACAACCATACTGGCCCTTTTACCCTTTTTGTTTACAAGCGGCATGGGTGCTGATTTGCAAAAACCTCTGGCTTTAGCTATTATTGGAGGGATGACAATTGGAACTATTGTAAGTTTATATTTCATTCCTTTATTTTATTATTATTTAAAAAAAGCCAGTCGGCAGTCCTCAGTTGGCAATTGAAAGTCTGAGAACTGAGAACTGGAAACTGAGAACTGAGTTCTAAAAAAAACAAGATGAAAAAAGTAAAAATAATTATGGTAATACTCCTTATTCTAAAAACGGTCATCGCCACACCCCAAGACACTATCCACCTAACCCTCGACCAGGTTATCGAAACCGCAAATAAAAACTCCTTGGATGCCTTTCGCGCAAAAAACATGTACCTGGCGAGTTATTGGGAATACAAATCCTTCAAGGCAAAACAACTCCCATCATTAGACTTGAACCTTACCCCTGTTGAATTTCGAAGATCAATGACCAAGCGTTATGATTTTGAACAAGATATTGATATTTACAGGGAACAAAAAACAATGGATAACTATGCCCGATTATCCTTATCGCAAAATTTACCGGTATTAGGCGGTGAGGTTTATATTGACACCGATTTATCACGACTGGTTAACTATGGGGATGAAGACCTTACTACATTTAGTGCAACCTGGCTAAGAATTGGTATTAGCCAACCACTATTTGGATTTAATGAGTTAAAATGGGAAAAACGCATTTCACCCTTAAAATTTGAAATGGCAAAAAAAGAATACCTGCAAACCCAACAAGAAACAAAAATAAAAGCTGTTGAACTCTATTTCAACCTTTTGATGGCATCAGTAAAAAAAGAAATTGCCATTAATAATTATGCTACTTCCGATACTTTGTTTCAACTTGGTACAAAGAAAAAGGAAATCCTGGCCATTAGCAGGGAAGAACTGCTAAACCTTGAGCTTAATAAGTTTAATGCAGAAATTGAAATAGTTAAGGCCAGACAGGAAGAAGAAAAAGCACTGTTTAACCTCAGCTCCTTTTTGGGCTTCGAAAATGACAGCGTTATTACTACAAGCATCCCACCTGTTGCAACTGATATATCTTTTAACCCCGATAATGCCATTGAAATTGCCAAGAACAACAACCCTTCCATTTTAGAAATTGAACAAAAAAAGCTCGAAGCAGATAAAAAATTGGATAAAGCCATAAAAGAAAGCCGCTTTAGTGCAAGCCTTGTTGCCAGTTATGGACTAAACCAGTATGCTGAAAAATTACCAAATGCCTATAAAAACCCTCTCGATCAACAAATAATTGTAATAGGCCTGCAAATACCAATCTTGGACTGGGGCGAAAGCCGTGGAAAAAGGCAAATGGCAAGAAAGAATCAGGAAATAATCTACATTGAAGCAAAACAGCTTTTAAGCGATTTTGAACAAGCAGTGGTTTTAAAAACCCTTGATTTTAACTTACAACCAAAGTTGGTACAGAGTGCAAAAAAAGCAGATGAAATAGCAAAATTATCTTATGAACTAACCAAAAAGAAATTCATGCTTGGGAAAGCAGACGTATTACGGATGAACGAAGCCATGAAAGCCTGGCAAGCAGCACATGAAAATTACCTAAACAGTATTTCTACGTGGTGGAAATATTATTACGAGTTGCAAAAGTTGACACTCTATGACTTAAAGAATAAAACAAACCTTGAAGAAGATTTTGAAAAAATGATAGAAACGAACTAGTAGAATGCTTGTTGAAAACAACCTGCTAAAGACTCCGAACTAAAATGAAAAACACCTTCTCCATAATAATCACATTTGTTTTGCTTTCCGTTATTGGAGGAGCTTTTATCCCCTTATTAAACATACAGTTAAAGCCTTCCCGTTCACTTCCTACATTAAATGTTTCCTATTCCTGGTACAATGCATCAGCCAGGTTGGTAGAGCAAAAAGTGACGAGTAAACTCGAAGGACTTTTTAGTGCAATGAATGGAATTAAGAATATTAATTCAACCTCTTCGCAAGGGTTTGGGAACATAGAATTGGAGTTCAAGAAAGAGGTAAATATGGATGCCGCCCGTTTTGAACTGGCTACATTAATAAGGCTTGCTTATCCCGAGTTTCCAGAGGAAGTCTCCTATCCATTAATTTCTAATACAAGTAATAAAAACCAGGCCCCTCCAATACTTTCGTACAGGTTAAATGCAGCAGCCAACCCAAATTACATTCAAAAAACCGCCAATAACCTCTTGGTTTCTAAACTAT
This sequence comes from Bacteroidales bacterium, assembly GCA_050291445.1. Classification (GTDB taxonomy): domain Bacteria; phylum Bacteroidota; class Bacteroidia; order Bacteroidales; family NBLH01; genus NBLH01. The sequence goes on from JBNKJW010000261.1 coordinate 6,908, forward strand.
CACAACTTAAAGGAATAAAAAACATAGTTGTTTACGGCGCTATGCCAAACGAATGGGTAATTACCTATGATAACCAAGTATGTGAAACACATGATATTAATGCGTTCGAAATAGCAGAAGCCATAAGAAACTACCTGGATACAAAATCATTGGGTATAGGAAAACTAAATATAGGACAAAAAACATCCTACATTCAAATAAAATTAAAAAACAGATTCAAACAAGAAATTACATGGGACAAAATACCAGTAAAAAAAGTTAATAACCGTATTATTTACCTGGGTGAATTGGCAAAAGCCAGGTATAAAGAAAAATCACCACAATCGTATTTTAGAGTAAATGGGCTGAATACCATTAATATGGTCATTTATCCAGAGAAAAATATAAACACCATACGTCTGTCTAAAGCCATTAAAAGCAAAATAAAACACCTTCGAAAAAAACTCCCAAGGGGTTTTTCTGTATTACTGGCATACGACGCATCAGAAGATCTAAATAAGGAACTGGAGAAGCTGAGTCTCCGGGCTATATTTTCCCTGGTTGTACTTTTATTGTTTGTGCTTTTTATGAGCCGACAAATAAAATACCTTTTTTTGATATTAATCAGTTTAATAGCTAATCTTTTAATCGCCTGTATTTTTTATACAGTCCTGGATATTGAAATCCAGTTGTATTCCCTGGCCGGTATCACCATCTCTTTTGGTATCATTATCGATAACAGTATCATAATGATTCATCATATCCTGGGCAAAGGAAACAGGAAGGTTTTTCTTTCAATACTAGCTGCGTCATTAACTACAATTGGTTCACTGGTAATTATTTTTTTCTTGTCTGAAAGCCAAAAAATAAACCTGATTGATTTTGCCTGGGTAATCATTATAAACCTTAGTGTATCACTATTCATTGCCCTTTTCTTCATCCCGGCTTTATTACATAAAATCCCGCTGAGAAAAAAGAAAATTAAAGAAAAAGGCTGGAGGAATAAAGTAGAGAATAAACTGATTACAGTTTATGGAAAGATCATTTTATTCAATAAGCAAATAAAATGGATTCATTTTGTTCTTATTCTGTTAATTTTTGGTATTCCGTTTCATTTATTACCTGAAAAAATTGAGAAGAAAGGTTTTTGGCCAGAATTATACAATACAACATTCGGAGGAGACTGGTACCAGCAAGATGCCAAACAATTTGTAGAAAAATGGATGGGGGGTACTTTCAGGCTCTTTTCAGAATATGTTTACGAACAGTCATTTTACGCAGATCCTCAAAGAACTACGTTATATGTCAGGGGAGCAATGCCCGAAGGGTGCACCATACATCAATTAAATGATGTAATGTCGAAAATGGAAAATTACATCAGTCAGTTTACTGAAGTAGAAATGTATCAAACATCCATAAGAAGTCATAAAGACGGCCAGATTAGCATTTTCTTCAAGGATGAATTTGAGAATGGTTCATTTCCTTATTATTTAAAAGGGTTATTAACATCTAAAGCAATTAGTTTAGGAGGTCTGGATTGGACAGTATATGGTGTTGGCAAAGGGTTTAATAACGCCATTCATACAGGCCAAAAAAGCAGTCACATCTTTATCAAAGGGTATAATTATGATGAGTTATATCAATATGCAGAAACTCTTAGCAAAAAACTAAAAGAAAATCCCCGGGTGGATAACATTGATATTGAAAGCCAGATTACATGGTTTTCGGAAGCTGTTCATGAATACAACCTAAGTTTTAAATTCGAAAACCTAGCCCTTTATGGTCAGGAGCTTATTGATTTTAACAACTACCTGACCAACACGCTATTCCAAAATAAAGTTGCAAATGTTTACACTAACACCGAGTTGGTTGATGTTGTTCTAAAATCTAATCAGGCAAACAAGTTTGATTTATGGAGTTTAAAAAACACTCCCTTTCAATCAGCAAACAGTTCACTTAAAGTACCTGTTCTTGCCAATCTATCTAAAGAAAAAAGTGGGAATTCTATAATAAAAGTCAATCAACAATATCAATTGGTAATAGCCTATAACTTTATTGGACCACAACTATTGTCTGAAAGAGTAATGAAAAGACATATTAAAGAAATGAATCAAGTCCTCCCCCTTGGATACAAATGCAGTGACCCCAGTTGGGGTTGGTGGGACAAAAATGAAAAAACACAATACTACCTACTTTTTATCATTATCCTTATCATTTATTTTATTTGTAGTATCCTACTTGAATCATTAACCCAACCACTGGTTATAATTGCAATGATTCCAATATCATTTATTGGAATTTTTCTTACTTTCTATTTGTTCGATTTTAACTTTGATCAAGGAGGGTTTGCTTCATTTGTACTTTTATCAGGCATAACTGTAAATGCAGGCATCTATTTAATCAATGAATACAACCAACTAAAACAAATACAAGATAGCATTACAAGTTTTGAACTTTACCTTTCAGCTTTTAAGAATAAAATAACACCTATATTTTTAACAATTATTTCCACAATTCTAGGATTAGTACCTTTTATCTATGCCGGCCAAAACGAAGTTTTCTGGTTTGCATTTGCGGTGGGCTCTATTGGGGGCCTTGTTTTTTCGTTTGGAGCAATTATTATTTACCTTCCAATTATGATAAAATTCAGTCCTAAAATGATATCCGAATAGATAAAACACAGTAAAAATATTACAAAAAACAAATCAACTTGTATAATCTCAAGCTTCAATCAAAAAAAGACGAAATTATCTGCTTTCACATGGAAGTTTCATAAATTTTAATATTTTTGTAGACTGAAAATTCAGCGTGAAAAAGGTAGTTAAAAAAAATCTTCATGACTAAAGGCAAAGTTTTTGATATTCAGGGAGTTATTCTTGAAAAATTAATTAAGATTAGCTTAAGTTTATTAGTAATTATTACACTTTCAAACAAGGTTGCTGCTCAGCATGAAACGCAGGAGCCTGAAAATGAAACCACACAAGAAGAAACGCATGAAGAAAAAGGTTTTGAACCTGGTGCTTTTATTTTCGATCACATTGGTGATGCTTATGAATGGCACATTGCTACTTTTGGAGAAACGCATGTAAGCGTTCCTTTACCTATAATTGTTTACAGCCAAGAAAAAGGGCTCAATGTATTCATGTCATCAAAATTTCATCATGGGCACGAAAGCTACAATGGTTTTCATATTGGACATGAAGGTGAAACCATCACAAAAATTAATGCTGAAGGAAATGAAGAGCAAGTTGAGGTAAAAGGAGATATTGTTGAAACTTTGAGCGATGGCTCTGAAGTAGTTCCAATTGATATTTCAATTACAAAAAATGTTTTTGCATTATTTTTTAGCGCAGCCTTATTGATATTTATCTTTTTGTCAGTTGCAAAGGGATACAAAAAAAACAAAGGCAAAGCACCTAAGGGAATTCAGTCATTTATGGAGCCACTAATCATTTTCATAAGAGATGATATTGCAAAGGCATCCATACAGCACAAACCTGAAAGGTTTATGCCATTTTTATTATCTGTTTTCTTTTTCATTTTCTTGAACAACCTATTAGGATTAGTTCCAATTTTCCCAGGAGGTGCTAACTTAACCGGAAATATTACCATAACCTTAGTATTGGCTCTGTTTACTTTTCTCATCACCACATTTGTTGCAAACAAAGATTATTGGAAACACATGGTAAACGCACCAGGGGTGCCTTGGTGGTTAAAAGTACCAGTACCATTAATGCCAATAGTTGAAGTAATGGGTATGTTTACAAAACCTTTTGTGCTGATGGTTCGTTTGTTTGCAAACATTACAGCCGGGCACATTATTGCATTAGGATTTTATAGCCTGATTTTCATTTTCGGGCACAAAAATATTTTTGCCGGATACGGAATTTCAATCGTCTCCATCATGTTTACAATTTTTATGATGGTGCTGGAATTATTGGTCGCTTTTATCCAGGCCTATGTGTTTACATTGCTTTCAGCGCTATATTTTGGTATGGCAACCGAGAAGCATCATTAAAATTAGAATAATAATTAATCATTTCTAAATATTTTATTATGTTATTAACCATTATTTTACAAGCTGTTGCAAGTGCAGGCCTTGCTAAATTAGGTGCAGGTGTTGGAGCAGGACTCGCTGCTATTGGAGCAGGTATCGGTATTGGACGAATTGGTGAAAGCGCTGTTGCGTCAATCGCCCGTCAGCCAGAAGCTGTTGGTGATATCCGTTCAAACATGATTGTTTCTGCTGCGCTTATCGAAGGTGTTGCCTTCTTTGCAATTGTAGTTTGTCTGCTTATACTTTTTGTATAAGTAAAAAAATGTTCTGGCTGGCAACGGTTGGTTGTCCAGTTAGAACTTAGACATTAGAACCTGGAATACAAATTTCTAAGTTCAAATTTCGACCTGTCTGTGCTAACAAAGCAGACAGTGCCTTATATCAATAAAAAAAATTAAAAGTAAAAGATATGGGATTAGTTCTGCCAGATTTTGGCCTACTGTTTTGGATGATGCTTACTTTTTTAATTGTATTGTACATTTTAAAAAAGTTTGCCTGGAAACCCATTTTAGGTTCCTTAAAAGAACGTGAAGATTCAATTGAAGATGCTTTAAGATCTGCTGACAAAGCAAGGGAGGAAATGGCAAAATTACAGGCCGATAATGAGAAAATATTGGCCGAAGCCCGAATAGAAAGGGATAATTTGCTAAAAGAAGCCCGCAATGTAAAGCAGCAAATGATTGATGATGCTAAGAAACAAGCCGATACAGAGGCAAAAAAAATGATTGATTCTGCCAAGCAGGCAATAGAAAATGAAAAGGCTTCTGCCATTGATGAAATGAAAAAAAGCATTGCAGCAATGTCAATTCAAATTGCTGAAAAAATATTAAAACAGCAATTGGCCGATTCAAAAGAGCAGCAGGAACTGGTTGACAAATATTTGAAAGACCTTAAATTGAATTAAATTCGAATCGTGAATTGTGCAACAGTTGCCGTAGCACAATTATAACGCTTATAATCTAAAAAGCACAATTAATGAATTATAGTGCAATAGCCGTAAGATATTCAAAAGCATTACTCTCGTTGGCAGAGGAAAAAGGAATCCTGGATCCGGTGCAGAAGGATATTTCTTTGGTTCAATCGGTTTGCGAAACTGAAGATGAATTTAAAAGATTACTTGAGATTCCTGTAATTCCTGCATCTAAAAAGATTGAGATTTTTACTGAAATTTTTGAGGACAAAATCAATGTATTGACTCTTGAATTTTTAAAAATGATAGCCACAAATCGCCGGGAGAACTTTCTTTATCATATGACCCATGCTTTCTTAAACCTATACAAGGCAAAGCAAGGTATTAAAACGGTAACTTTTACAAGTGTTGAAGTAATAAACGACACTGAAAGAAAAGTAATTAGCGATTTGGTAAAAAACCACTACAAAGCTGATATTGAACTAATTGAACAAACCAATAAAGACTTAATTGGTGGTTTTGTTCTGCGTGTTGATGATGAACAATTTGATGCCAGCGTAGCTAATCAGTTAGAGAAAATTAGAAGAGAATTTATTAATTAGATATTAAAAAAACAATTATACCCCATGGCAGGAATCAGACCCGGAGAAGTTTCCGAAGTACTAAAAAAGCAACTCGAAGGAATTACCACAGAAGTTCAACTGGAAGAAGTTGGAACCGTATTGCAGGTTGGTGATGGTATTGCCCGTATTTATGGCCTTTCAAAAGTAAGGGCAAATGAAATGATTGAGTTTGATAATGGCACAAAAGGTATTGTACTAAACCTTGAAGAAGACAATGTTGGTGCTGTACTATTAGGTCATTCCCAAGGAATCAAAGAAGGTTCTACAGTTAAAAGAACTAACCGAATTGCCTCAATTGATGTAGGCGAGGGATTGATTGGACGGGTTATTAATACCATTGGAGAACCCATTGATGGAAAAGGGACTGTTCCAGGTGAACGGTATGAAATGCCTTTAGAAAGAAAAGCACCTGGCGTAATTTTCAGGCAACCAGTAAACGAACCATTGCAAACTGGGATTAAAGCGGTTGATGCCATGATTCCAATTGGTCGAGGTCAGCGTGAATTAATCATTGGCGACCGCCAGACTGGGAAAACAGCAATTGCCATTGATACCATCCTAAACCAAAAAGAGTTTTACGATAAAGGAGAGCCTGTATATTGTGTTTATGTTGCTATTGGTCAAAAAGGTTCCACCGTTGCAAGTATCGCAAAAACACTTGAAGAAAAAGGAGCAATGGCCTATTCAGTAATAGTAGCCGCAAATGCTTCCGAACCTGCAGCGCTTCAATATTATGCGCCTTTTGCCGGAGCTGCTATTGGCGAATTTTTTAGGGATACAGGCCGCCCTGCATTAATTATCTATGATGATTTATCAAAACAAGCTGTTTCTTATCGCGAAGTTTCATTGCTGCTTCGTCGTCCGCCAGGTCGTGAAGCCTATCCAGGTGACGTGTTTTACCTGCACTCGCGCTTGCTTGAACGTGCTGCAAAAATCATTGATTCAGATACAGTTGCTAAACAAATGAATGATGTTCCTGATTCAATTAAGCATCTGGTAAAAGGAGGCGGTTCTTTAACTGCTCTTCCAATCATCGAAACACAGGACGGTGACGTTTCTGCCTACATTCCAACTAATGTAATTTCAATTACCGACGGACAGATTTTCCTTGAGTCGGATCTTTTCCTTGCTGGGGTTCGCCCAGCCATTAATGTTGGTATTTCGGTATCTCGTGTAGGTGGTAATGCCCAGATTAAATCAATGAAAAAAGTGGCTGGTACATTAAAACTTGATCAGGCGCAATATCGTGAACTTGAGGCATTTGCCAAATTCGGTTCGGACTTGGATGCAGCCACTAAAGCAGTTCTTGAAAAGGGAAAAAGAAACGTGGAAATTCTTAAACAAGGACTACACCAACCATTTAGGGTTGAACAACAAGTTGCAATTATCTACTGCGGAAGCCAGGGCTTACTACAAAATGTACCTGTAGAAAAAATTAAAGAGTTTGAAAATCAATTCATTGAGCAGCTTGAGCTTAAGCACAAGGATGTTATGACTGAACTGACAACTGGCAAATTAACTGATGAAATAACGGACACACTTAAAAAAGTTGCTGCAGAACTATCTGCATCTTTTAAAGAATAAAAATGGATAAAGAAGCTTTTGAAAATGCTGTTGCAAGGTCGAAAACGTTAAAAAACAGACCTTCGAATGATATTTTATTAAAACTTTACAGCCTTTATAAACAAGCCACCGAAGGTGATGTTAGTGGCGAAAGGCCTGGAGGTTTTGATTTTAAAGGAGCTGCAAAATACGATGCATGGGAAGCACAAAAAGGTAAAAGCAAAGAAGATGCGGCCACTGAGTACATTCAACTGGTTGATCAATTGCATCAGGAAGAAAGCAGCTAAAAGTTACGAATCACAAAATACAAACTCCAAAAAAAGTAGGTTGGTGTTTGAAATTTGATTTTTGGAATTTAAAAAAATATGGCCAATTTAAAAGAAATACGCACCCGGATTGCTTCTGTTAATTCTACAAGACAAATAACAGCAGCAATGAAAATGGTATCAGCAGCCAAACTTCGCAAAGCTCAAAATGCTATTGTCGAAATGCGCCCATATGCTGATAAGCTGCATGAAATTTTGGCTCATGTGGTTAGTTCAGCCGAAAGCCTTGGAGACAATCCTTACACCAGAACCAACAAAAAGGAACGTATTTTATTTGCTGTAATATCCTCTAACAGAGGCTTATGTGGCGGTTTTAATGCAAATGTTGTAAAAAAGGCAATGGAACTTTGCGAAGGAAAATTCGAAGATTTATACAAGGCTGGAAAAATTGATTTTATTACGCTTGGTAAAAAAGGGAACGATTTACTTAAAATTAAAAGAGCTGCTATTGTTGAAACACATCATGAGGTATATGATGATTTAAGTTTTGGGAATGTTTCAAAAATTGCTGATCATATCATGCAACAGTTTACAGATGAAAAATACGACGAAGTTTATCTGATATATAACGAGTTTAAAAATGTTGCTGTTCAAATACTAGCTGTTGAACAATTTTTACCAATTAAAATTGAAGAAAAAGAAAATCAGCATGAAGCTGATTATATCTATGAACCTAATAAATTGGACATTACGGAACAATTGATTCCATATGCACTTAAAACACAATTCTACAAAGCACTTTTAGAGTCTCATGCATCAGAACACGGAGCAAGGATGACAGCCATGCACAAAGCAACCGATAATGCCACAGACCTGCTTCGTGAATTAAAGTTGAACTACAACAAAGCAAGACAGGCAGCTATTACTGGTGAAATTCTTGAAATAGTTGGTGGTGCAGAAGCACAGAAAGGATAAAAGCCAGTTTTAACAACATAACTTACTGATAAAAAGCCAGGTAATATATTTTGCTGGGCTTTTTTCATTTATTCCCAACTGTGGTGCAACATTTGATAAATAAAAGTTATAGAAATTTTAATTTCACGAATAAAATATTAATTTTGGTATTGGATGAACCAATATTTTAAAATACTTCTACTATTTGTAATCCTTGGCGCTTTGAACTTTTCCTGTAATAAGAAAAGTGAATATGAAGTAAAAAAAGGAGTTTTAGACCTAAGCCAAAAATCAATTAACGAAATTGGTATGATTGATTTGGTTGGTGAGTGGGAGTTTTATTGGAAACAGCTCTTAGAACCATCCGATTTTAAAACAGACAAGCCTTCAATTCCTCTCTATTCAAAAGTACCTGAAAGCTGGGAAGATGTTGTAACCAGTGGTGTAGATACCAAAGCTTCGGGTTATGCTACTTACAGAATTGTAATAAAAACCAATGAAAAGGATAGTATTTTTGGAATCAGAATTAACAGAATAGATGTAGCCTACGCACTCTGGATAAACGGCGAGTTAATTTCTACAGCTGGAAAAGTAGCCAAAACCAAAGATAGTTATACACCAAAATGGAGCCGAACTGAAAAAGTTGTAAACGGAACCAATTCTCAACTTGAAATTATTATTCAAGTTAGTAATTTTGACTTTGAAAGAGGAGGCATTACCACCCCCGTACAATTATCAAGTGGCGAAAGCCTTAAAAGTAAAATAAAAAAAGATACAGGAATTGATTTCTTCCTGTTAGGAATAATGTTGATAATAGCACTTTATCATCTTCTTTTATACATTTTAAGGCGCTCAGTCATTTCATCTTTATACTTTTCAATTCTCTCAATATTTGCAGCTGCACTCGTTTTAATTGCCAAAGATTACGATCTCGTTTACCTTTTTTGGCCTGAGATTAATTGGAATTTGCATGTAAAAACAGAATACGGGTTTTATTTCCTGTCCTTACTTTTTTTGGTACTTTTTATTACATCACTCTTCAAAGAAGAAGCAGATAAACTTTTAGTTAAGCTAATTATTGGTTTTTCCCTTTTTATGTGTGTGTTTGTAGCAGCAGTACCGGTTTCAATTTTCATGGTTGTTTTCTCCCTTTTAGAATGGTTTTTTATTGTTATTGCAATTTACTTGCTTTTCATTGTATTTAAAGCCCATGTTAACAAAAAGGAGGGTTCCAGGCCATCAGTTTTTGGATTATTGCTACTCACTATGGCAATAATACACGATGTAGTTGTGAATAAATATTCCTTAAATGGTATTACTTTGTTACCATTTGGTTTTCTTGGTTTTATGCTCATCCAGGCCTATATTATTTCGTCAAGATTTGTTGAAGCCATAAGTTACTCTGAGCAGTTGACCGAAGAAATGGACTTTTTAAACAACAACCTTGAGCAGATTGTTAAAGAAAGGACAACAAAAGTTGAGCAGCAAAAGGAAGAATTAATGATGCAATCGGAAAGCCTTAAAGTGGCCAACGATGAAATTGTTAAAATAAATCATATTCTTGAGCAGCAGGGTGGTGAAATGAACAAAAAAAACAAGGCACTTACCGATAGCCTAAACTATGCAAAAAGGCTGCAAAGTGCTGTTTTACCAGACCCTAATTACCTTAAACAAGCACTCCCTGAACATTTTATATTTTTTCTACCCAAAGATATTGTAAGCGGTGATTTTTACTGGTATGGTGAAGTAGATTCTTCTTGGGATTTTGATGATGCAAGCAGCATACAGATTTTGATTGCTGCTGATTGTACAGGTCATGGTGTACCGGGTGCTTTTATGACTTTGCTTGGTAATAACTTTTTAAATGTAACTGTAAACACACAGGAAGTTACTGATCCTGAACAGATTATATACAAACTGGATCAGCAAGTAGTTGAAACCCTTAGGCAAAATGACCCCCACTCAATAAAAGATGGAATGGATATAGCCGTGATGTCGATTGAACAGGATAAAAACCTAATTTCATTTGCAGGTGCCGGTAGCCCATTGTATTACTTCTCCGATGATGGGTTTCATGAAATCAAGGGTGCTAACTTTGGTATAGGAGGGGTTTTACGAAAAGAAAAGGTTTTTGAACCTCATAAAGTTGAATATAAATCAGGTGATGTATTTTATATCTTCTCGGATGGATATGCTGACCAGATTGGTGGAAAAGAAGGGCGAAAGTTTTATAAAAAAAGATTTAAAGAGTACCTTTCAGAGATATACCATTTGCCAATGGATGAACAAAACAGGCTGATTGAAGAGAAGTTTTTTGAATGGAAGGGCGATTTTAAACAAATTGATGATATCCTTGTAATAGGGATAAGAATGCCATAGTTTAAGGTTAAGATAGAGGGAAAAAGCTCCCTATATTCTGTCATTAACCTTCAGCATCCAACATAAAAATCCAGAATTAGGCTAAGTGCAATTCTCTTTTCTCATATCCCAAATCTAATAACCTGAGTTCGATTTTAAAATAGCGCTAATTGATTAGATTTTACTTCTTCATATTTAATTGAAGGTTTCTTTGGAAAGAAAGAATAGGCAATTAAGGCAGATATTGTGTTAGAAATGAAGTTGTTAATAGACCTATGAC
>JBNKJW010000262.1:0-25637 GCA_050291445.1 Bacteroidales bacterium
CAAAGAAGGTACTTAACGAAGTACTAAATGTACGGCTAATTGTACTGTTCAGGGCAGAATTGTAAAGCTCTTTTCTATCTCCGCGTTTCTTTTCAGTAATGTATTCACGAATACGGTCAAATACAACCACTGTATCGTTCAATGAATAACCAATTACTGTTAAGATGGCAGCAATAAATGCCTGATCAAGTTCTAACGAGAAAGGAAGTATTCCACCAAGGATTGAGAACAGTCCTAGCACTATCAAAACATCGTGAAGCAATGCAGCAAAAGCACCTAAACCAAACTGCCAGTTCTTAAATCGAATGAACATGTAAATGAACATAATTAATAGCGAAAACACAATTGACCAAACCGCAGCTACTTTAATATCATCAGCAATGGTTGGTCCCACTTTACGTGAACTTTGACGATAATCTTTAATAAATTCAGCATAAGTAACATCCTCACCTATTTCAGACTTTAGACCGCTGTATAATTTACTTTCAACTATGCTGTCAGCACTTGCATCATTACTTTCAACAAGGTATTTTGTACTAATTTTAACTTGGTTATCACTACCATACGTTTTCACCTCTGGAACATTTCCTTCAAAGGCATCCTTTAAGGTATTTGCAATATCTACTGTATTAACAGGTTGAGCAAATTTAACTACATAAGTTCGTCCACCCACAAAGTCAATACCCTGGTTTAAACCTTTTGTAACTAATGAGAATATTCCAACAGCAATTAAGATACCTGAAACAACATAGAAAACTTTTCTTTTTTCAATAAACTTAATTGCTGTGTTTTTAAAGGCATTTCTTGTAAGTTTCGTTGCAAATTCAATCTTTTTCTTCCTGTCTAGCATAGCAAGGAATGTCAATCGAGTAATAAAGATGGCTGCAAACAACGAAGTAATAATACCAATGATTAAAGTAGTAGCAAAACCTTTAATTGGGCCATGACCAAAAATAAATAACACCACACCAGTTAATAAGGTTGTAATATTTGCATCAAGAATTGCTGAATAAGCATGTTTATAACCATCCGTAATGGCTAATTTCAATCCCTTGCCCAGGTTTAATTCTTCACGGATACGCTCGTAAATAAGTACGTTGGCATCAACCGACATACCAATTGTTAAAACAATACCTGCCAAACCAGGAAGTGTTAATACAGCACCTAATGATGCAAGTACACCAAATATAAAGAAGATATTTGTTATCAAAGCCAAATCGGCAACAAACCCTGCAGATTTATAATAGAAAATCATGTAAAGAAGAATGACTACAAAGGCCAAAACAAATGACAACAGTCCTGAGTTAATTGCTTCCTGACCTAATGATGGACCAACAATTTCTTCTTCAATTATTCTTGCAGGAGCAGGTAATTTACCAGATTTTAAAATATTTGCTAAATCCTGAGCCTCTTTGATAGTAAAGTTTCCTGTAATAGATGAACGACCACCTGTAATTTCAGCGTTAACAGTTGGGAATGAATAAACAAAGTTATCTAAAACAATAGCAATTTGTTTTCCAACATTCTCCTTAGTAATCCTTGCCCAAGCTTGCGCACCTTCAGCATTCATTGTCATCGAAACTTCAGCTGTAGCCTGATTATTTCCGAACTCTTCTCGCGCATTTGTAACCACATCACCGCCCAAGGCAGGTAGTCCATCGCGATTAGTTACTTTAATAGCAACCAGATAAAGATATTCACCTGCATCATCAAAAGGTTTTACTTCCCAAAGTAGTTTTAAATTTCTCGGAAGTAATTCTTTAACCTGAGGCATATTTAAATAGCTATTAACTTTAGCTGTATCTTTTAAATGCGCAATACCTACTGCAGCAGTTCCTCTCTGTAATTGTCCTTGTTGGTCAACATTGGGTCGTAAAACTGCAAATAATGGGTTTTCTTGTTCAAACTGAGCAAAGTTATTATCCAATGCATTCGTTGATTTTTGTGTTGTATCTTTTGCAAGTTGCTCAATTAACGAACCTGCCGAATCTTTTGTAAGGCTGTCTACTTGCGCCAACAAAGCCGACTTATTACCAGTTGAATCCTCTGTAACTGGCTCAGTAAGGTCTTCAGCAACCACCTCAGTTGTATCTTTTACCGCAGCTAGCTCATTAAGGTCTTTGAGCTTTTTATTAACTGCACTTAAATATTCAAATGCTTCAGCATTATCATAAGTTTCCCAAAACTCAAGGTTAGCAGTTCCTTGTAATAATTTACGAACACGTTCCGGATCTTTTATACCTGGTAATTCAACCAAAATACGCCCAGCCCTGTCTAAAGTCTGGATATTTGGTTGACTGACACCAAAATGGTCAATCCTTGAACGAAGTATATTGAATGAATTATCAATTGCCCCATTTGCTTGGTTACGAATTACTTCTAAAACTTCAGCATTTGATGAATTATAGGTGATTTCTGACAACTCAGGGCTTATAAACAAAGAAGCCAGTTGTCCTTGAGGAGCTATTTCGTCAAAGGCATTTCCAAACAAGGTAACAAACTCAGCCTGACTGTTTTCCTGCGCCTCAATAGCTTTTTTCATTGTGGCTACAAAAAGTGAATCTTCAGGGTTATTTGCTAAAGAACGAAGTATATCCACTACAGATACCTCAAGTATTACGTTCATACCACCCTTTAAGTCCAAGCCCAGGTTTAGTTCTCTTTCCTGGCACTCTCTAAATGTGAAGTTTCGCAACCATAAAAAGTTGTACACCTCTTCTCCAGCAAGTGAATCTAAATAATCTTCAACCGTACGTGTTGGATTATTTTTAACTTCTTCAGCTGCTTTACTTTTTTCTCGGTTTACAATATAAGTAAAACTCAACTGATAAATACTTACTAAAGCTAAAAGAATTGCCAATAATCTAATCGCTCCTTTATTCTGCATTTTTGTTCTGTTTTATAATAAATTAGGTTAAAACCCTTAAATTTTTTAAGAGCGCAAATATATTGATTTTTTTTTAAAATAAAGAGTTTGAGGCAAGTAATCATGCTCTTAGATTTTAAACATGCTACCCGCAGTCCTAATTCACTGGTTAGAAGCAAATTAACAACTCTTGCAAATTATTAACAAATAGGCGCTATTAAAAACAAAACCCCTGACCAAACAGCCAGGGGCAAAATCTAAATATAAAATATTTTAGAATAATTTCATGTCGTCTAGCACCTTCATCACTGATTTAACAGCTTCTGCAGAAACATTAAGGTTTTCAGTTTCCTCTTTATCAAGGTCCATTTCAATCACTCTTTCAATACCATTTTTTCCAAGAATTACAGGAACCCCAAGATAAACGTCTTTTAAGCCATATTCACCATTTAATAGTGCACAACATGGGAATACACGTTTTTGGTCGCGAATAATTGCTTCTACCATTTGAGCAGCAGCAGCACCTGGTGCATACCAGGCAGAAGTTCCCATAAGGCTAACCAACTCGCCACCACCTTTTTTGGTTCTTTCAACAATCTTGTTAATTTGATCTTTACCTAATAACTCCACCAATGGAATTCCACTTACAGAAGTATGTTTTGGTAGTGGAACCATTGTATCACCATGTCCGCCAAGCAATAATGCATGAACACCTTTTGGTGAAACATCCAAAGCTTCGGCAATAAAGGCACGGTATCTTGCGGTATCTAAAATACCAGCCATACCAAATACTTTTTGTGAAGGCTTATTAGAGGCCTGATAAGCAGCGTAAGTCATCACATCCAGTGGGTTAGATACAATAATAATAATTGCATCTGGAGAATATTTTACTGCTTTTTCTGTAACTTCTCTAACAATGTTTGCATTGGTTTTAATTAAATCATCCCTCGACATGCCAGGTTTACGAGGCAAGCCAGATGTAATAACAACTACGTCTGAACCTTTGGTTCTAACATAATCATCAGTTACACCAATAACCCTTGTATTAAAACCCAGGATAGAGGCTGATTGCCAAATATCCAATGCTTTTCCTTCTGCAACGCCTTTTTTAATATCAACCAATACAACTTCTTTAGCTAAGTCTTTGTGCGCAACAACATTAGCAACAGTTGCACCAACATTTCCAGCTCCAATTACAGTAATTTTGCTCATTTTTTAATCTATATAAGTGAATGTAAACACAATATTTTAGGATTGCGAAAATACTTCAAAAAAGCCAATTTTCAAAAACCGAACCTTGCTAAATTCACTAATAGCATAACTTTTGCGTTCTATAAAAAGACCTTACTATCTCATGCTCTGTTTTTTACCAAGAATAATTAAATTTACGCACTTTTTTACTTATTTTATGACTTTATCAATGAACAAACTACTTTTTTTATTTCTTTTAACCCTTAGCGGCTTTTCAAGCTTAAATCAAACACCTAACCAGGTAAAACAAAGTGGGGGCGCTTCCATTGAAACCATGCATATTGGATTGTCAGACACCTTGTTTGCCAAAGATCTAAAAAAACTCTCGAAATTTGCAGATACCTCAAAACTTAATAGGTTTATTGAAGAAATTAGGACTTTCCAGGTTGTAGACTCAATAAAAACCAATCTACAACCAGACATTATTTTTACTGGGAGCTCAAGTGTTAGAAAGTGGAAAACTCTTGAAAAGGACTTGTCTTCATGCAATCTATTAAACAGAGCCTTTGGAGGTTCAACCATTCCTGAGGTAATTTATTATTCTGATGTATTAATATTTAAACATAAACCTTCGAAAATTGTACTATATGCTGGAGAAAACGATGTGTCGAATTCAAGGACAAGTGTTAAAATGGTGGTTGAATCTTTTAAATATTTTCAACAAATGGTAAAATACCATCTGCCAAATTCGAGTATTTATTTTGTTTCGATAAAACCATCGCCTTCAAGATTAAGGTGGTGGCCAAAAATGAAAATGGCAAATCAACAAATAAAACAATACTGCGACACTACCAAAAACTGTCACTTTATTGATGTAAGTTCCAGAATGTTAAACTCGGAAGGAAAAATAAAGAAAGATATCTTTTTATGGGATATGCTGCACCTAAATGAGAAAGGCTATAAAATTTGGGCAGAGGAAATTGGTAAAGCACTAGAATGCATAGTAAATAAAGGGCTGTAAATCAAATGTTTGGAATTGATAAATAAAAAACACAACAAGTAAAACAACCATTGCAATTGCCCAACTTGGCAGTTTTGAAAAATAAGCCCTGTACTTTGCTTTAAACGTTGCCGGCAACCAGTGAACAACAAAAGCAAATACCAGTAGCAACAACACTTTTTTATAGGCTGCTAATACTGTCAAAATCTGTTCAGGGTGAAAGGCATATACAATTTGTTGGAGCATTTCATCAACACGGCGCATACTTTCGCACCTAAACCAAATACGGGTAAAAGTAATGAAATTGAAAGTAAGAAATATTGCGTAAACCCTAACAGGCCAGCTATGATTACCTTTGAAAGGGCTAATTTTGCGCCATTGTTTATAAATAAGCAAGCCCACACCATTTAATCCCCCCCAGATTACAAACTGCCAGCTAGGGCCATGCCATAAACCGCCAAGCAACATGGTTATCATCAGATTAATATTTGTTCTGAATTCGCCATGCCTGTTTCCCCCCAGTGGAATATACAGATAATCTTTTAGCCAGGTAGAAAGCGAAATATGCCAGCGCTTCCAGAATTCACCTACATGCAGTGCTTTGTACGGAGAATTAAAATTGACCGGTAACCTAAAACCCATTAGTAAAGCTAAACCAATTGCAATATCGGTGTAAGCAGAAAAATCGGCATACACCTGCATTGAATAAGCATACAATGCCAATAAATTTTCCACCCCAGTATGCAGCATTGGGGAACCAAAAACTTTATCAATAAGATTAACAGCAATATAATCGGATATAAACAACTTTTTAAGCAGGCCATTTAATATCATAAAAACGGCCAGGCCAAAATCCGTTTTTGTTATTTTGTATTTTTCATATAGTTGAGGGATGAATTCTGATGCCCTAACTATAGGACCCGCCACTAGTTGAGGGAAAAAAGATACATAGAAACCAAAATCAAGGATGCTTTTAACAGGTTTAATTTTTTTCCTGTAAATATCTACTGTATAACTAATTGTTTGAAAAGTAAAAAATGAAATACCTACTGGCAAAACAATTTTATCTATGTCGAAATAATTACCACCAGATATGGAATTAGCCATTAAATTAAAGTAGTTGAGGACTTTGAAGTTTGTCCCAAAAACATCATTAACGATATGAATAAAAAAACCTGAGTATTTAAAATAAGATAGTACAAAAAGGTTAACAACAATGCTAGCAATCAACAAAACTTTTCGTATGGTTTTATCTTTGCTATGATAAAGTGTTTTTCCAATAAAAAAATCAACAACAGTGGAAAATATTAGTAAAAGAAAGTAAACCCCGCTTGATTTGTAGTAAAAAAACAAACTTACTAAAAATAAATAAGCGTTTCGAGGCTTCCGCTTATTATAAAGTACTGAAAAACCACCCAAAACCACCACAAAGAAGACCCAGAAATACAATCGTGTAAAGATTAAGGGTTCCTCTGATGAATAAGAAAATATGTTTAAAATTTTATCTAACATGTTTGATGCTGGTTGCTAGTTGCAAGTTACTAGATGCAGGTCTCTTAGCCATAACCTCATTCTCAACCTTAATCTTTAAACTTTTATCTATTATTTTGTTACTTGCTTCTGGTTGCTTATTACTAGAATCATACCAACCAAGACTTGTCAGGTTTTTTCCTACAAATAAATAGTTATTCAATTAATTATTAACACTTTATAAAAACAGACCGAACAAGTCTATCCACCAACTGATATTTCTGGCAATTAGCCAGGTGACAACACCTGGCTGGTGCACCAGGGGCTGTATCAAAACTAACTTTTGGTCGCTGAGCCTGTCGAAGCGAATACTGATAATCAGTAATATAGGCATTTCGACAAGTGGTACACTGAGTACTTCGACTAGCTCAGCATGCCACTTGTCGAAGTGCTCAATGCCCCTCACTTTTAAGACTTTTACCTACGGTGAGGGCTTCGCCGTTGATACAGCCCCTAATTACCAGAAATATCAAATTTGACTTAACACTAGGTTGTTCTCAACCTTGACCTATTTATTCAACTGCATCAAATGATTGTCATAAGCTTTAATAAATGCATTAAAAAACAAATCACCTTTTAGCAAATAACCCTCACGATTAAAATGAATCCGATCTTTGACCATCAGGTTTTCTTTATACCAAATTGAAGAGGAATTAAATCCACCCATTACTTCGTAAAAATCATAAACCCCACAATCTTTTTCGCTTGCAACCTGGTAAATTACATTGGCAGCCAACTCAGTATTTTTATTCGGATATCTTCTAAATAAATAACTATCATTTGCAACTGTGTTTAAAATAGCAGTTTGCGGAGCAACCTTCCTAATTTTCGAAATCATTTTTTCATAATTTGCCTTATAAAACTCAGGCCTAAACTTTGTAGTATATGCATCATTTGTGCCAAGTGATAAAATTACCAGATCTGGATTTAGAGCTTTTAGGTGTTTTTCGAGTAAATTACATCTTAAAAAAGAAGGAAAACTTGCACCATTAACACCAATGGAGTGATAAACAATACCAGGATCTTCGTTTTCAAGACTTATCCCATACAACTCAAACTTTTTTTTCGATAATTTTTGTGGTGAAAATTTTAAACTGAATGAAGTATATTCTTTGTCGAGAAAAAAAAGACTGTAACCAAGCTCAGGGTTTCTTTCAACATCAACTACCTTAACCCGATCTAATGTAGGAGTGAATGAGCTACTATCCATTGAGTGGAATATCCTTACCTTACTGAAGTAATAATTAAGCAGGCTGTCTTTTTTTAGTTTGACAGAAATAGTTGCATTTGAATCAGTTGTTAGTGCAGTAATTCCACTTAAACCCCTGTTGCAATTTTTGCGATATTCAACATTTCTGCAACTTGTCCATTCACCAGTATAACTGGCAGAATAACTTCGAGGTGTATTTGTTTTGGAGATTTTATATGGAAAAACAGATCCTCTGCCACCATTCAATCCGGGATAAAAGGTTTGCAACCGCTCCCTTGTTCTGCCTGAATAGATATCAGCCTGAATATGGGATCCTCCAATATGAATAATTGTTATCTTGCCTTTGCCTTGCTGAATAATTGTATCCATTTTTGCAAAAAGCCTCTCAAACTTAGAGCTATCTCCAGGAAAAACAAACTTATTCTTATTGTAATTTATAAACTCGTAGTAACTTATTTCAAGTGGATAGTCTTTTTGCGCCCTGACATCTACATTAATACATACAATAAATAATACTGCTAAAAAAAACAATTTCAAACCCTGTCTTCCTCTACTTCGAACTAAGCTGAACATTCCCTGCGGCAGATTTATTCCCTTTAATTTTTGAATTAAAATAATTTCGATACTCCAACATTAACGCTTTGTAAAACATTTGAGCAACAATTTTCGAGCCCTGCACAGTAAAGTGGGTAAAATCCTCCTCAGCTAACGGAGGATCATTAAATACCCAGCTTGGCATTGAATTTTGGCCACCCATTGCTTCGTAAGTATCCCAAAACGCGCAATTCGCTTTAAAGGCTGCATTTTTAAGGGCATCTCTAATCATGGTAATATTTGGCAAACTCACGTATTGGTCTTTATTTTTTTGTGACATATCAGCAATGCCCACCACTATTATTGACACACCAGGGATCAGTCGCTTTAATTTTGCAAGCTGATTATAAAATGAACGCTCATAATAGGCATAATTTTCACGCAAAGAAGGAGCGGCATTTCCACCAAATTGCATTATCAATAACTTGGCATTCAGGTTCTTATAAATTGCGCTCAACATTTGGGTATCCGAATTTGTAAATACGGTACCAGTGGATCCTCTAAGTGGTATATTATCAACGGCAACCCCTTTTTTTCCATCCAGCGCCAATGCATAAATTTCGGGGCTTTCTTTTCCTTCAAAAACGAAACGCAAACTTCCTGGGGTATTATCAAAATTCCATTTTTTTACCTGCAACGAAGTTGACGGCTCCAATGTTTTTTCATCGAACTTATTTTCGTCTTCTAATAATTCTAATTTTACAGGATATTTATTGTACCCATAAAACATCCTACATTGCGTATATTTTTTTACATTCTTTCGGGTATAGGGTGAATGCTCAAATAGCAACCACTCTTTATGTATCACAGAATTATTCAAATCGGAACTATCTGTTTCGGCCTCACTCCTATCTTCCATAAACTTGCCAAAACTTGCTAACACTCCGTATCGAGTATGTTTAATGGAGCTGTCCCTTTTTCCAAAACCGGGAAAGCGTTTCCAGCCTTCGGAATATTCTGCTAATACCGGTGCTTTAAAACCATATGGCTGAACAGGTGGAATCAAACCCGGACCAGAACCACCAAACTGTCCCTGAAGCTTATATCTTAAAAAGGAGCTAATCCTGTCTGCTTCTATTTGCGAATCGCCATAATGTAAAATCCGAATCAACTTTCCATTTGATTTCACTTCGGAAAGCTCTTTAAAAAAGGGGTCAAGTACTTTGCTGTTATTAGCAGGAAACTCCAACTTTCTTGTTACTTCGTCTGGGTTAATTGGCACTGGCTCATAGTAAATAATTATTGAATCATCCATTATTGCCGAAGCCATATCTTCGTTTTCCTCCTCAGTATCATCTTCAAGAACCTGGTTTTTTTTAATGATTTCAGTTATATCTACAACCTGAGTTTCTGATTCGCCCAAAAATTCATCAATGGTAGGAAATTGTAGCACCCAATCGTCCGTAATACGGATGCCCTCTTTAGGAAAAAAGAAGGCCAATGATAAAAGGCCTCCAAGTATTAATGTTATAAATAAAACAATTTTTGTTGGTTTCATCTTTCAATTTTTATGAACCCTATCCCTTCTTTCTTTTAATTTTTATAACCTGCCCTGGTTTAAGGTGCTGAACATCATCATTTGTAAAGTTGTTGATTTTTTTAATATCAAGGTTCGAAACACCATTAAACTTTTTAGCAATGGTCCACAAGTTATCACCTCTTTTTACTTTGTAATAGGTAAACCTATCATCGTACTGAAAGGTTTGATTTACGCCTTTTGAAGCGGTACTTTTATAAGCAACCTTGTTTTTTTGCTCAAAACCAAGTTTATTTACCTGCTTGTACTTATAAACTTTTTTGTTTGGTACATAAACAGCCAGCTTTTGTCCAACCTTTATTGTACTTCGTCGCATTTTGTTCCAATATTTGATATCAGAAACCTTAACATCGTACCAATCGGCTATAAACCCAAGGTTATCGCCCTCTTTTACGGTATAAAATAATTTTGATTTATTTGCTGTTGATGGTGGTTTATAAGTAGAGCGATAGGAATAATAATTGCGCTTTGTGTATTTTTTAGGAGTTATCACCACTCTTTTGGGATTAAAAAATACAGAATCCTTGTAGCTATAAATGGAGTCTTGTAAATCAATAAAAGCCATTGAGTGTTCCATCGGAAGCCTTAAGGGATATGCATCACCCGTTGAAGGAATAATATCTTTTTTATATTGAGGGTTTAAATCCCTTAGTTCTTCAATGCTTACCTTTAAAACATCAGCTACCTGTTGTAAATGCAGTTTTTGATCTATCATAATAGTATCAGTCATCATAGGCATTTTTATCTGCAAAGGACTGATATTATGCTTATCGTAAAAGTTTACCATGTATGCTGCGCCAATAAAAGCCGGAACATAATTCCTTGTTTCTCTTGGCAGATAGGGGTAAATATCCCAATAATTCCTTTTTCCATTAGCCCTTCTGATAGCTTTATTTACATTACCCGGCCCGCAGTTATAAGCTGCAATTACCAAAGTCCAATCCTTATAAACATCGTATAAATTTGACAAAAATTTAGCCGCTGCTACAGATGCGCTGTAAGGATCTCTTCTTTCGTCAACAAAAGAATTAATTTCTAACTGATACATGCGACCTGTGCCGTACATAAATTGCCACAAGCCAGTTGCCCCAACTCTGGAAACCGCTCTTGGGTTTAAGGCTGACTCAATTATAGGCAAATATTTTAACTCAATAGGCAAATCATATTTATCTAATATTTCCTCAAACATTGGGAAATAGTAATCGGCAAGCCCAAGCAAAGCGGGTGCAGACTTCCGGCGCGTATACACCTCGATATACCGTCTAATTATCTCATTATAAGGAAGTTCTATCAACGAAGGAATGGCATTTAAGCGTTCAATAAGAACAGAATCACTAACTTCACTTATTTTAACATCATCATCGGGCATATTTACAGCAACATCCGTACTTTTAATTGAGTTTTTAACATACCATAAACTTAACAGGCTGTCTAAATCGTCCTCAATCTGTTTGTTTTCTTCTACCAGTTGTACGATAGTATCTTGCGGACTGATATTAGCAAAAAGCTGACCAACAATGCCAAACATTAATAAAACAAGTAAAAAGCTCTTTTTCGTTCTCATCATTCTCTATTTTTTATTTCTAGATTCGTTTTATCTATTTAGCGATAATACAAATTTTATCCCAAAACCTGAAACATTCGAATTTTTCTTTGCTGCCTGATAATAAATAATATCGGGTTCTATGCGCAAACTCAGGTCTTCACTCACATCAAAATCCATTAAGTGAGCATCAACATTTGCATCTAAAACATTTAAAAGGTAAAATATACCACCAAGGATTATATTAAAATCGCGATTTCTTTTGTAATGCTCCATCCGCTTTTTTAAATAGGTGGCATCTATTCCATTGCTAGTTTTCACCCATTCTGGCTGCAAATCCGTTCCAAAGTTTTTATAGGCAAATTTGAAATCCTGGTATTTTTGGTTATTATCGGCAGCAAAATAATACATGGTGCCAAAAATGGTGTAAATTATCGGAATTTTCCAATATTTGCCATTGTAGGCCTGCCCTAATCCTGGTAATAGTAATGAATAAAGTGTTGCCCTTGCAGGTATTATTTTTCTTTTTTGAGGGGCCAGAAAAGATGTATCTGCTCCTAAATAAACAATGCTGTCAGAAGGTGTTATCTTTTGTATGGAATCATTAACAACCAGTGGCTCCTTAATTAACACTTTGGAAGTGTCAGTGTTAAGGCTATCAATTTGTGCAACTATAGTATTTTCGGCAAAAACAAAAATTAAAACAACATTCACAAAGTAAAAAAACTTACTACTAAGTAAACGACCTATTTTGTTAGTACTCATAAATTTTAAAAGTTACCTGTTAATTTCAACAACATTTACCTTCAAATAAGTAAACATAGTTAAAACAGCACAAAAATAGGTAATTAAATTTTTTAAACAAGTAAAAAACAGGCGATTTTTTGCCAAGTGAATAAAACAGATTGATGGCAGGCAACCTAAAACTTGCCTGGTTTTAAAAATCTGGTGTGTTTACTGTAAACCTAGCCAACATTACTCTTCGGCAAGTATTTTTGAAATGCGATTAAATTCATCTTCTGAATTAAAGGAAATTATAATACTTCCTTTTCCATTTTCGCTCCTTTTTAAATCTACTTTGGTATTCAGTTTTGAATTTAAGTTATTTTTAAAGCTCAAATATTGTTTTGGTAATTGCTGGCCTTTATTTTTATTTTCTTCTTTTCTTACAGGATAATTTATTTCCCTAACCAGTGCCTCTGTATTTCTAACCGATAACCCTTCATGTATTATTTTATGATAAATCTTTAACTGGGTATCTGCGTTTTCAACACCAATTAGCGCTCTGGCATGCCCCATTGAAATTCTGCTGTCGCGAACACCAACCTGTATTTCGGCAGGCAATTTAAGCAGCCTTAAGTAGTTAGCAATTGTTGCTCTCTTTTTCCCAACTCTATCGCTCAGTTTTTCCTG
The DNA here is from genome assembly GCA_050291445.1 of Bacteroidales bacterium. GTDB lineage: Bacteria > Bacteroidota > Bacteroidia > Bacteroidales > NBLH01 > NBLH01. Next base: position 12,885 of record JBNKJW010000262.1, read on the forward strand.
AGTAAGGGTACATTCGTCAATTAATCGTTGATAGGTAACAGCAATTTCAATTGAATTCAGGTCTTCGCGCTGGATATTTTCTACAAGGGCCATTTCTAAAAGGCCTTGATCATTAGCATCCCTAACAAAGGCAATTATTTTGTCTAATCCGGCCAATTTACTGGCCCGAGTTCTTCTTTCGCCAGAAATTAACTGAAAGTTTCCGTTTTTTAGCTTCTTAACCGTAATTGGCTGAATAACACCAAGTTCCTTAATCGAATCGGATAATTCTTTTAATGCTTCGTCATCAAATTCTTTTCGAGGTTGAAAAGGATTGGCTTCTATTTTACTAATCTCAATTTCTGCAATAGCACTTGTCGACACTGCTTCATTTACTGGCCTCTTCTCATACTTTGCATCATCTATTAATGCTCCTAACCCCTTTCCAAGTGCACTTTTTTTTGCTGTCATAGTTTTCTCCTGTTTCTAAACAAGCTGAAACCTACATTTAGATTGGTTTCAACGTTGCTTTCTAGTTTATTTAGTCACCACTAGGCTTCAACAGCCTCATTGTTGTGTAATATTTCTCTCGCCAAGTTTAAATAATTCAACGCTCCTTTTGAGTTAGCATCATAAAGTACAACTGGCTTACCGTAACTCGGTGCTTCGCTAAGTTTAATATTTCGCTGAATAATTGTATCAAAAACCATGTCTTCAAAATGCTGTCGAACTTCCTCAACCACCTGATTTGATAATCGAAGCCTTGGATCGTACATTGTTAATAAGAAGCCTTCAATTTCAAGTTCGGTATTCAGCCGGTTCTGAATCATTTTAATGGTGTTAAGCAGTTTTCCTAAACCTTCAAGTGCAAAATATTCGCACTGAACCGGAATAAGGACAGAATCAGCCGCCGTAAGAGCATTGAGCGTAAGCAAACCTAAGGAAGGAGAACAATCAATCAATACATAATCATAATCATCCCTAATCTTATCAATTACCCTTTTTAAAATGCTTTCGCGTTCTTCCATATTGAGCATTTCAATTTCGGCACCAACCAAATCAATATGTGAAGGTATTAAATCCAATCCTTTTGTTTCACTTTTTAGCACCACTTCATTTGGGTCCAGATCTTCTATTAAACATTCATAAATGCTTTTCTCAATTTTTCGTAAATCAAATCCAATCCCTGAAGTTGAATTTGCCTGAGGATCAGCATCAATCAATAATACTTTTTTTTCTAAAACAGCCAAACTGGCACCTAGGTTAATTGCAGTAGTAGTTTTCCCAACACCGCCCTTTTGATTTGCAAGAGAAATAACTTTTGCCATAACACTTAGTTCTTTTGTAAATAATAAATTATTGTAATGCCAATAAGTGGATACAAAACAATATCCCAATTTCAGGCAGCAACAAATTTATACATTAAATTTAAAATAGTAAACTTAATTTAGAGGAATTTGCAAACAATAATCAAACCACTAACAATCAATCAATTATGTCAATTTTCAACATTTTATCAACAGGTAGTGAGACAAAATTAATCCCTGGCAAATCTTTGTGTAATGAGTTTGCCGGTTTTAATATCAATCCCTTTGAAATCAACATACTTTACATCGGGCCAAAACAAGGAATATTCAAACTTAACAAATACCTCTTTAAGCCTGGTTTGAACACCATTCAGCAATGTATGTCCTTCTACCCTGCCCATTTCATCCTGAGTGATGTAAATATCTTTATTTTTTATTGCATTAAGACTAATCTTGTATTTTTTCCCTTTTAAAATGGTTTTCAACTTAAACCCAAAAGCCATTTTCCATTCGATCAATGTTAAGGCTTCAGTAACGGCTCCTTTTGTTTGCATTAACCAATAAACATCAACAGGTTTTTCAGGATCAAGTTCTCTGGGCGAAGTTTTTTTGGCTTCGTAAACTACCATATTAGGACTTTTGCTATGTTTTACCACAAAAAGCACTTCTTTGGCAAAGCTTTCTGATAAGTTATTCGATAAATTTGTTGTTATGCTGGCCTGGTCTCCAGCTTTAAGATAAAACCCGGTTTGCATTAACAGCACTAAAAGGGTAGTTGTAAAAGTCCTAAACATGTTTGTATTTTAGAAAAATGATGCGCAAAGATAATTAAAGATTTGAATTTAGCTTTGTTCTGAGAAGAGGATATATCAACATTTTAGTAAAAAATAGCTAATTAATGTGAATCAATAAAAAAGTTGGTACTATTGAATCAGCTCGGAAGTTTTACCCAAAAAGATGCTAATAAACACAACTAGCCCAAAAATGGCAACCAAAACACCTGTTATTTTATTTATCCACCAAAGATTTCGAAGCCGAATTTTGCTTCTGAAAACATTTACCAAAAATGTTAGCCCCGTCCACCAAAATAAGGCCCCGAGAAAAACACCTGTTAAAATTAAAATCACTGACTGCAAAGAATGCCCCTGATTGAGTCCCACACTAGTAAATGCAACACCAAAAACAACCACTGTTAGTGGATTAGTTATTGTAATAAAAAAGCTGGAAATAAAATCGCCCAGGTAGGAACTTTTTTTTGCTTTGTGCCTTCGTAACTGGTTAACCGGGTTACTCATAAATATCATGTAACCAAGTACAATCAATACAATGCCTCCGAGCGCACGGATAATCAATTGTTGTGCTTCTAAAAAATCAGCAATTATGCTTATTCCAAAACCAGCAATTGAGGCATAAATAATATCTGCCATGGCTGCACCAAAACCAGAAACTAAACCAGATAAAAAACCTTTATTGATTGTTCGTTGAATACATAAAACCCCAAGCGGGCCAAGCGGGGCAGAAACCATCACACCAAAACCTAATCCATTCACCAGAAATGTTAAATCCAATTGTACTCTTTTTTAATAAATAACTTTAAGATCCTTCAACATGGAACCTTTCCAATATTGAGTCATCCTGTATCTCTTTTGATAGTGCTTTTAAAGTTTCGTATGGAACATCAAATATATCTAAAATTACAAGACCATCAAGGCAATTGTTAAAATCAGGGTCAACATTAAATCCAATGATTTTAGCATTTAGTTTTATGTATTTTTTTAATAAAATAGGGATACCTTGCTCATTTTCAATCTCAAATATAAACTTATCAAGCTTACCAATATCTTGTGCAATGTCAAAAAATAGTTTTTGATCGACATTTTTTGTCTTTTTTATTTTAAATTTTTTCCTGGGCTGAAAATACTCGGCTAATTCATAATCGTAATAGTTATTCTTGAAAAAGCTGACTATCAAATTCTTAGAAAACTTAGAAAATTCATTACTGATACTTGCTGGCCCTAATAAATAACGATAATCCGGATGTTTTAACAAGAAATAAAGTATGCCCTTCCACAGCAGGAATAAAGATAGGGGTTTGCGTTGATACTCTTTTACAATAAATGAACGCCCTAGTTCCAGTGACTCGGATAAGATAGGATAAGCCTCTTTTCTTATCTTAAACAAACTACTGATATAAAAGCCAGAAACACCAAATTGTTCCATAATTTCTCGCCCCATTCCAACCCGATAGGCTCCGGCAATTTTTTCATTCACATGGTCCCAAACAATTAGCTGCTGATAATACAAATCATAGTCATCTAAATCAACACTTTTGTTAGAGCCCTCGCCTACCTCACGGAAAGTGACTTCGCGTAACCTACCTATTTCTTTCAATACATTAGGCATTTCAAGTGAAGGCGCACAAAATACTTGAAAATCGCCACTCTCAAAAAGCATGTAATTTTCACGTAAATCATCCATCTCACTGCTAATTACATCTTGTGGCACAGCATCTATAACCGGCTCAACTTTTTTTGTTTTCCAGGGAAATCTGGCTAGTGTGAATTTTTTGGCCTCAAGACTGGTTCCGAGGGCATAAACCCTTGACCGTAAATACCTTCTGAATAAGTAAATATCTTTGTATTCATCCTGCTCTTTTAGCGAAACCTGACTGCCAATCCTTATTTTTATTGCCCCACCTTTTCGCTTAAAGAACTCTGCTGGCAACCTCATTGGCTTAAACAAAGGGTGAATTCCTCCTAGCATATGAGCAAACCAGCTTTGGTTTCCCTTAAAATAAATTGGCACAATTGGGACCCCGGCTTTCTTTATCAACCTTAAAATTGATATATCCCAGATTTTATCAATACTGCTGTTTATTGTTGACTGGTGTGGCGAAGTTAAACCAGCCGGAAAAACACCTAGCCCACCCTTAAGGTTTTCGGTGTTAATTACCTGCCTTAATTCAGAATAGGCAGGGGTTCGAATTCCCCGCTTTGAATAATCACCTACAGCAACAGAATAGGCCTGCATAGGAATAATTTCATGAATCAATTTATTCACTACCACTTTAAAGTCTGGCCGTATTGTGGTAAGCATTTTTATCATGATAAGGGCATCCAAGCCTCCGAGCGAATGGTTAGAAACGGCAATAAAAGGGCCTTGTTTAGGAATTCTTTTTAAATCGTCGTTGTCGATTTCAAAATTAATTTGAAATTCCTCCAACACAGAATTAATAAAGTCAATCCCATCCTGCTTTAAATCACCAGAATAATTGGCACTTTTCTTTTTAAACCTGAAAAACTGAACAAGTAGCTTTGCAATAGCTGTGTTCCTCCTTTTTGCAGGTATATTTTTGCCAGAGACTTCCTTCTCAACCATTTTCAACTTAGATTAAAAAATAATATTACCTGATAAAAATGTTTATTGGTGCTGTTTAACAAAACAAATTAATACAAAAATACTAAAATGCTAATATTAATTCATTTTAAAAAATTCAAATAAATAGTAGTCTTGTCTAAAAGTTATATTTTCAACAAAAAGTTAAACAGTAAAAAATGGCATAAAGTCACTTAATTTCAACACTTTTAAAAAAAAAGATCATCAATTAAAAGATGATCCAACTTTTTAAGCCTAAATCAAAATTTAGTCTTCTTTTTTCTTTTCTTCGGCTTCTTTCTTCTCTTCACCCTCTTTCTTCTCTTCACCCTCTGCCTTTCCTTCCTCATCCTCCTTTAGGTCTATTAAACCATTCTCAACTAAAATATTATACCAGGTAACTACTTTTTTTATGTCAGAAACATAAACACGCTCTTTATCGTATTCTGGCAACACCTTGTCAAAAAAAGCTTTTAAATCTTCTCCGGATGACTTAGCATTCAAATCCAATGATTTCTCATTCTCTTCCTGAAATATTTTTTTTAATACATCCTTCAGGTGCATTTCACCAGTTTGGGTGTAAATAGCAATATCTTCAAGTGTTGATATTTTTGAGCTTGCAAAAGCTTGCATTCTTTTTTTATCAACAAGTGATTCAACAATAAAACCTGTCTTGGTTTGCTTAACCATTTTAAACAAACCTCCATAGCCTGAAATTGATAAAATCCCTGTCAAATCCATATTTCTCCCTTTTATTTTTTTTGTTGTTTGTAAATATATTAAAAAATCACCAGTTGCTAATATATTGCTTTTTTGAAAATCGTCTGCAAAACTAAAAAAATAAATGATAAACTTTATCAAAGTTCTCCATAAAACTAATTGCATGAAGCCATTTTGCCTGACTATTTGCTGCAAACACAAGCTATACCGAACCGCTGTTAGTATTTCGTTTGCTTCGCAAGCCCTCAAACCAAAACTGTCAGTTGATCGGCATATACAAAACCATTAAGGAATTCCGTTTTACACTATTCCATAATGGCTCAGTATAAATTAAAACCAGAGGTTTATAGGACTATAAAAAACATCTGAATACAGTCTTTCGAATTACAGTTTCTGCAATTGTTTATGAATGGTAAGTATTTGAGGTAATAAAAGGTTTTCATTGTCATTTTTAACAATATAATCGGCATAAGTCAGCAACTGCTCCCCCGAAAGCTGGCTTTTCATTCTTTTTAGCACCTCTTCCTGGGTTGTATTATCTCGTACAATCACCCTTTTTATTCTTAGCTTTAAAGGTGAATTAACTACAATAATTTTATCTACCTGCTTATAGGCTCCACTTTCAATTAATATAGCGGCTTCTTTAATAATGTAATTCCTCTTGTCGTTCTTTTTTATCCATTCTTCAAAATCAAGCCTTACAATTGGATGGACAATTTTATTTATCAATCCTAATTTGCTTTTATCTCCAAAAATAATTTCTCCAAGGAATTTTCGGTTTAGCTGACCATTTTTAAAATAAGTTTCAGGACCAAAATTTTCAATCAGTTGCCTTTTTAGTTCCGGGTTAGTCACATAAAGCCGTTTGGTTTCCAGATCAGAATCATAAACAGGGACACCAAGCCTTTTGAGAACACAAGCAACCAAAGACTTACCACTACCTATTCCTCCGGTTAGCCCTACTTTAATCATTTTTTTCTATTATATAATCAATAGCTTGTGGATGAATTCTAACATTAGAAATATGCTCAGGCTTTCTAACTAATTTTATCCGTAACCTTGAATTGACAGCCTCTTTAAATCCGGCAAGATCAGCGACTAAACTAAATTGCTCTTTAAATATTGATTGGTATTTACTAAAACCCACATTACAAGTAACCTTTGCACTTGCAGGAAATAGTTTTACCGAATATCCTTTAGGAACATTCACTACACCAATTGGTAATTCAAAATTAAGTTCGGTAAATTTTTCAACAGGCACCAAACAATTAACCATCTGTGGTGTAATTTCAGTACCTGGTATGGTAGCAAGTTCAACCATGATATTAACAGAATCTTCTACCCCTTCCAACTTCACTGAATCCGTAGCAATAAATGATATGGTATCAAGGCTTGATTTTACCCCCTTTATAGTTACACTATCTGGCTTTAGAAAAACCTTTTTTTTCATCATAAATTGTTTTTCAAACTCAATTTGCATGTGACTGACTACAGGTACTTTTTTTGTAACAACATCCTCCAATGTAAATATTAACGAATCGGGTTCAATTTTTTTTATTTCAACATCAGGGCCTAAAACATGCGCAACATCTTCTTTTATGGTACTAGTTAAAATATAATACCGTTTTTCTTCCCCTCCGGGAATCAAGTGTAAGGAGTGTTTACTAAGATCAATCTCGGCAGAATTTATTGAGGATGTTTTGTAGTTCATCACCTCGTGGCCAAAAGCTGTAATTTTCACATTTAACTTCTTGGCCAAAGGGCCTGCAACCAATTTATTTTCAGGTAGTTTATTGTAGGTTACAGGAACAGTAATATCGGCGTAATATTCTTTATTTAAGGCATTTAAAAACCAAAAAAAAGATGAAATCAATAAAAAGAAACCAAAAACCAAAATGTTTTGATTCAACTTTATTGATTTCAGATAGTCTATTATCCGCTGAATGAAATCTCCATTCAAAACAAGAATTTTTAGCGTTAAAAAACACTCAATCTATAATCAAATTATGGATATTTTAGCCTTAGACACCATTTGTATATAGTGTTAAAAACCCAATTAAATATCCACCTATACCAATTTCCAACACACAAATTTATCCTTAAACTTGAGCTTGGTAGAATTGTGTATTACTTCTGTGGCATAACACCAGAAGAATCAATAACCAGGGCAGTTTTATCAACTTTCAGCCTGTTTTTTCCTTCTACTTCAATTATCACTGTTTTTTCTGATACTTCTAGAACTTTACCGTAAATCCCGCCAATAGTAACCACCTTATCACCATTTTTTACACCTTCTCTAAATTTACGCAAATCTTTTTGTTTTTTCATTTGTGGTCGAATCATAAAAAAATAAAAAACCACAATAATCAAAAGCAAAGGTAAAAAAGTAGTAAGTGGGCTTTCGCCCTCTTTTGGTGCCATTAATAGCACTAATAATAAATCATTCATCCGTCTATTTTTTAATTACTTTTTTAGTTGAATGGAGACATCCACACTACTTAAAGTTCCATGCAACTTTTAATTTTTATACAAATAACCACCCTAGTGTGCATTTTTTAAGTCATAGATGGTTCATTTTAAACTTTTTAAATTATTTTTTTTAATTTAATTCATAATCAACAGCAGCCGAAACTGTTAAAACAACAGGTTCCCCGGCATTTGAAAACACACTGATTTTTTTTAACTGAAAACCTGGTAAACCATTACTATCAAAAACCACCTCAATTGAAGATTTTTCTCCAGGCTTTATAGCCCTGGTTTTATAATTTGCAACTGTGCAACCGCAATCAGAATCCACTTTTGTTATCAACAACTCACCAGTACCTTTGTTTTTAAAAATAAAATCGCAAGTCACTTTTTCTCCCATCTGAATAGTACCAAAATCGAACTCGTCTTTTACAAATTCGATAACTGGCTTACCAGAAGCTGATTTCTCCTCTTTGCTACTACAGGCAAATGCAAAAGCTGCCAGTATCAATATAACATAGTAATTTTTCACACCCTAATTTAAGCCATGCAAAGAAATAAAAAAGCTCTGAATTAGCAAAAAAGACAAAGGGTAAAAAATAAAAGATAAAGCAAAATGTTCAACAACCAGTTCTTCAGTTATTTGATTTGGTTATTTTATTTCTTCACCCAAACTAAAGTTCAACATTTACTTATTAATAAGGCCTCTTCCTGTTTTTCCCAATTTATTTTCAGATTCCAGCTCTTTCACAATTTTATCCAGTACACCGTTTATAAATACTTTGCTTTTTTCTGTACTATAATATTTCGAGATTTCAATAAACTCGTTCAAAGTAACTTTTACTGGAATTGATGAAAACTCAGTTAGTTCCGTTAGCGACATTTGTAATATTAACAAATCAACATGGGCAATTCTTTCTGTATCCCAGTTTTTTGTGTGATGTTCAATAATTTTAAGATGCTCCTCGGAATTTACAATGGTTTTTCTGATTAATTTTTTGGCAAAATCCTCGTCATCGCTATTTTTAAACAAAGGAAGCAAGCGAGAATACTGAGCTGTTTCTTTACTATTTTCGATGGTCTTTAATACCATTATAACGGCAAAACCTAAATCATCGTTCCAGTAAATATTTTCCTCCTCTAAAAATTCATTAAAGTTTTCATTATTTACCAGAAACTCACCATAAAATGAATTCAGGAAATTTTTATCTGCTTCAAAAGAATCATCATCATTATTAACATACTTAGCATAAAGTTCGCTTGAGATCAACTCATTGTAAACCCTTTTCACGTAATCTTCATGCACCTTCCAGTTTAGTTTCCTGTCCGATTTGTACTTAAACAAATCATTATTGGCCAAAAACCTATTAATCAACTGATTTTCAATCAATTTTGTACTGGGAAACATGTCATCAGCAGTCTGTATTTTTTTACTGCGGCGGAGTTCAATCCTGTTCTTTTCAAGTTCAACCATCTCTGCAACCAACAGAAGAAGCAAGTGGTACAAGTCGTAGAATTTATCAATACTATGAAATAATTCTTTTTCAGCCAGCTGTGAGCTGTAACCGGCATTTTTTTTTGAATAGGCATACAAAACCTGCAATACCTTTATTCTAATCAATCTTCTGCTAATCATATACAAAGAACCCTTTTTTAATACGGCTGCAAAAGTATATTAAAAAAGGTAAAAGGAAAAATGATAAAAATGTTTTTTTTCTTAAAATTGCCACTTATATTTGCAAGGTAAGATTATTTAGAATAATATTACTGAAAATTTTAATACTAATCATATTTTATTGGGGTATGGGAGAATTTGAAAAAAAGGAAAGCCAGGAAAGAGAAGAGATTTTTTCAAAAGCTGTAAGAGCAGGAAAAAGAACCTATTTTTTTGATGTAAAAGCTACAAGAAAGAACGATTATTACCTAACCATTACTGAGAGAAAACGCAGGTATGAGCAGGATGGTAGTTTTCAGGTAGAAAAACACAAAATTTTCCTCTACAAAGAAGATTTTGAAAAATTTACCGACGGTTTAAACGAAGTGGTTGAGTTTATTAAATCAAACAATGGCAACGGCGAAGTTATTGAGCACAATGATGATGTTGAAAAGATTGAAAGCTTCAGCAAGGTTGAGTTTGAAGACCTGGAAGAATAATTAAGACATCCAAAATATTTTTCTAAAAAAGCAACTCCCTAAATAGGATATTTACACCTTTTGGTATTTATCAATAAACTTAAAATACCAAACTTATTGATAGTTTTTCATTTTTTGCTCAATTAAAACATCCTGATTTCTATTTGAGTGCACCTTCATATTGATTATTAACTCATCACTGTTAGCATCAAAGCAAACCCTTTGAACATCTTTCACAATTTCCAACAAATCATCCAGATTGCCTTCCATGATGGTTTCAAATGGCGAAACAACATGCTTAACCCCACTCTTTTTAATACATTCAATTGCCTTATCAACAATATCAAACACTTTGTCGGAAGTAACAAGTGGTAAAACCTGTATAGCAATATTTACTTTGTAATTATTCTGTAGCATCATTCCACGATTCTTTAATTTCGTCCATTGATAAGACCTTAACATTGGTCAATATGAACTTTTCGTTAATAAAATCACCAATTTGGTTGCAATCTTCAATTGCAATGGTAATTAATTCCTTAATCGAAACATTAAGTGGCACCAACGATGTTAGGAGACAGTAACCATCATTGAATTCCACGTTTTCAATTTCGCCATTATTTTTCTTAATGGTAAATTCAAGCTCTTTAGTTATTAAGCGTTGTTGCAAATCGGTGAAATTTCCTTCGTCCTTGGCAGCAATAACAGCAAAATACCGTAGTTTTTTATCCTTACCACCCAACCCTGTAGAAATTATAACCTGGTTTTCATCCAGCAAAGAACTTTCAATAGTCATTCTGCTTTCCTGTAATGAAAGAGCAGTCCAATCTTTTAAATTATCGGGGGCAATAGTATTAAATTTCTCAATAGCTCTATAAGCTTCAACATCATCCAGGTTAGCAAGAAGAATCAACAGTTCTTTTTTTTTCTCTTCTTCTGTATCCTGATCAAAAAGTTCGTTTTTCCTTTGAAGGGTAGCTTCTAAATCAGACTTTTGCTCTTTTATTTTTTTTGATTCTTCAAAATAGGTCATTTGAGTTTGAATATCAACCTGTTCCTCAAGAATGCTAAAATTCTCAGGGACTTTCCCAAATAACTCCATTAATTTATCGTAGATGTTTTCGTTCTCCATAAAGCAAAACTTTATACGCAAGCACTAAAAGTACACTTGCTTTGTCAAAGCACAAAAGTAAGGATTTATTTGGGGTGGGGAAATTTTTGTTGAGCTTCTACCACTTCTTATAAAAACAAATTTTGAAGGAGATTCTTTCATTTTTTGTCGAATAATTTCCTTTCTTTTAATTTTGAATGTGTATTAACAATACTACCAAAAACCTTTATTTCTATGTTATATAAGACCTGCTCTTGAAAAATCCAATAGTTTTATTAGAATTAAAGGTAAAATAACGAATAGTAAAACCCTTAATCCAATTTATTTAGCAACGATTTATATTAAAAACAAACCAATTGGTGTTACTTCAAGTGAAGTTGGTGAATCTATTTTTAATATCCCATCTAATTTAAAGAATAAAAACTTATGTATTTCTTATTTAGGATATGAAACTATCAACCTTCCAATAAAATTATATTCGGATTCATCAAGACTTTACAACTTCCATCTTCGGCCAAACACTATTCACATAAAAGATGTTGACATTTTATCAAATCGGAAAAAAATACAACCAAAATAAGATTGTAAAAAAAGCAATTGAATTAATCCTTCAAAATTATCCGCAAAACCCTTTTTTACTAAAAGGGTATTATAGAGATTACATTAAACATAATAATGCGAATTAAGTGTTAAATATACTATATAAAATTAACATAAATTACTGATTATCAACAACTTAATTTATTAAAAATTTTATCATGTACTTGATTATCAGTATATTAATAGATTATTTCCAATAATTTATTAATACAAATATCTGACAATCAAGCACTTAAACTAATACGTATTTATCTCACTATCAGCGACTTATATAAAAGTGAGCATTTTTATGTTTCTCAAAGGTTCTCAAACAATTCTGAACCTGAATTTACCGATCAAGAGGTTATGACTATTTTTCTATATGCCATGAACCAAGAAGAACGATTTACAATTTCACAAATCTACAAATATGCAGACCGCCATTTACGCTCCAGGTTTCCGCAATTCCCATCGTATGTGGCATTTGTTAACAGGCTAAACAGGTTAGGTGAAGCATTCAAGTCTTTATGCACATTATTGTTATGTGCCAAGGTACCGGTTGAATGCCGCCAGGATTTTAGCCTTTTAGATTCAATGCCAATTATTACCTGTTCTGGTAAAAGATCGCCCAAGGTTGCCCTTGAAATTACAGATAAAAGCTATTGTTCTACAAAAAACCTTTATTATCATGGATTAAAGCTCCATGCATTGGCTTATTGGAGAAGCGGGAGTTTGCCTTTTCCTGAATCTTTCGTGATAACCCCCGCCTCTGAAAATGACCTGAACGTTTTTAAACAGAATTGGTCAGGCATTGAAAACAGGACATTCTGGAGTGATAAAATATATTACGACACCCCCTTTTTCGAAAAACTGGCTAAAGAACAAAATTCTACAATGTATACCCCTGTAAAAGAAATCAAAGGAGTGCCAGAGTGTATCAGAAAAAGAGACAAAGCTTCCAATGACCTATTTTCAAAGACTGTCTCTAAAATTAGGCAGCCAATAGAGTCATTGTTTAATTGGCTTATTCAAAAAACAGATATTCAAAGAGCATCTAAAGTCCGTTCATCCAAAGGACTTATTGTT
>JBNKJW010000263.1:0-14800 GCA_050291445.1 Bacteroidales bacterium
CAAACAAGTTTGAAGCTTCCCAGTCTCACTAAGGCTTGATTGCGAGCTGAAGAAGGTTTTCAATGAGGCCGATCGGACAATTTATCTGTATTGATAATTGTATCATTTTATTCATAAAATTAACTTGGGAAACATCAGTAAATAATAAGTAAATTGCGTGTTTACGCAATCATCCGACTATCAATTTGGTTAATAAAAGCTGTCTGCTTTGCAGATGGCTTTTTTATTCTTAAAATACTCATTACTTTTATATGTCGGTTTTTGGATAGCAAAAGTATGATAAATAAAATTTTAGCCCCCCTGGCCTTATTGGTCTTTGTTTTTTTTACCAATGTAGATAGTGTTATATCTCAGCACCTTAACCAAAGTTTAGAGTACTTTTCGCACCAACAAATCAATGCGCAAATAAATTCGTCGGAGCAAGTTATCCACACAGGGTTTAAACCCTTGCTAAAATCGGTATTGGCCAATAACAACATCTACGATTCACTTTTTTATTCACAAAAAAGAGATTTACTTTTCTCAACTAAATTTAAATCGAAATGGATTTACCGGAAAACACGGACAGAGGATTTCATCGATCACCAATCGAAAAACTTTGGTTTAAAGGTTAACCCACTATTTAATTTAACCTACAAGAAAAGTCCTGATTACAGCCAAACTTTTTACAAAAACACTCGCGGAATTGAACTTAAAGGAAATATTGGCAAAAAATTTTCGTTTTACACCGCTTTTTATGAAAATGAGGCCAGGTTTGCACCCTATGTTACCAATTATGTTAACAAAAACCTTGTTGCTCCTGGTCAGGGTGCAGTAAAAATACTCAATGATGATAAGTTTGATTTTTCTCAGGCAGTGGCTTATTTTACGGTAAAGCCAAATGAATTTATAGAAGTTCAACTTGGTCATTATAAGCATTTTATTGGCGAAGGTTACCGCTCACTATTGCTATCTGACAACGCATTTAGTTACCCTTACCTTAGGGTGATTTTATCATATAAAAAGTTTCAATACACCCTTCTTTGGAATCAATACCAGTTGTTTGAAGGTGCTTACTACAATTATCACCAACGAAAATACGGTGCTGTTTCTTATTTGAGCTGGGCACCTAAAGCGGGTTTTGAACTGGGTTTGTTTGAAAGCATTATGTGGCCTGGCAATACACCTGAAAATGAAAATAATTTTAACCTCAATTTTTTTAATCCAATCATCTTATCCAGGCTTCCAATTTACGGGCTCAATAGTAAGGAAAATATTCTGCTTGGAATAAATTCAAGAGTAAAAATCTACAAATTTGCACAGTTCTTTGCTCAGTTTGCGTTAGATAATATAGATGCTGATGTGCCAGCTAACAATAATTACGCTTTTCAGCTTGGTTTTAAGCATTTTGATTTATTCCATAATAAGTTTAAAAGCCAGGAACTTTTTGTTCATGCAGAGTATAATTACATTGCACCCTACACCTATTCATGGGAGGATTCGCAACAATCCTTTTCGCATTATAATCAGCCTGTTGCACATCCTTCAGGGGCAGGGTTAAAAGAGGTGCTTGCAACGGCTAAATACAGTTTTAAAGATCTTTCTTTAGAGTTTAGAGCAAGTTATTTGATAAATAGTTTAGATACAACCGCAACCAATTTTGGGAGTAACATTTTTTTTCCAAACATAATGCAGGATGAAGTTTTGTCGCATACAGGTAATACCCCCGGGCAGGGAATCAAAAACGAATTGGTGCATTTAAGTTCGGAGCTAAGTTTCACTATTAACCCAGCAACTAATATGCGTTTTTTTATGCGGTTGGATATCAGAGAAACTAAAAACATTTTAGTTGAAGACAGAAAAATATTTTACTCGGTGGGGTTTAAGACCAACATCAATAATTATTACTACGATTTTTAAACTTGTTATTTAATGTTTTTAGACCTTATTCATAACAAAGGAAAGTTTTTCATTTTACTTTCGGCACTGATAATTTCTGCGGCCTCGATGTGGTACACAAACAGCCTGGTAAACGACCTTGAGGCAGAAGAGCGTCAAAAAATGCTAATATGGGCCGAAGCTAATAAAGAGATGCAGGAAACTCCATTAACCGGAGACGTATCGTTGTATATGTTTAAGATTATGACGGAGAACAAAACCATTCCGAGGATATTGGTTGATGGTAGTGGTAAAATACTAAACTCAATGAACCTTGATCCGGAAAAAGAAAACGACGAAGAATACCTCTTGCAAGAGCTGGAAGAAATGAAAAATCAAAATGAACCAATAATAATAGAACTGTCTGATAATCAGGTAAATTACATCTATTACAAAGATTCAATATTGCTCACAGATTTGTTTTTTTATCCCTACTTGCAGTTTTTTATTATCCTGTTGTTTTTATCAGTAGTTTATTTTGCGCTGACAGTTTCTAAAAGAGCAGAACAAAACCAGCTTTGGGTAGGTATGTCAAAAGAAACCGCACATCAGCTAGGCACACCAATTTCATCGTTATTGGCATGGATTGAACTGCTAAAATCACGCGAAAGCGACAACACCTTGCTTAATGAAGTAAGTAAAGATGTTAACCGCCTGGAAAAAATCACTGAGCGTTTTTCACGAATTGGGTCAGCACCAGTGCTTAAGGAAGTAAATATTTGCCAGGTTTTATTAAATGCATCAGAATATCTTAGGACCAGGACATCATCAAGGGTGAGTTTTGAGCAAGAGTTTTCAGCTGATGATAATATTGTTGCACCTGTTAATGTTGAGCTTTTTGAGTGGGTAATTGAAAATTTATGGAAAAACGCACTGGATGCTATGAATAACATTGGTGAAATTGCAGTTGCCGTGGCAGAAAATGGAAACTCGGTATTTATTGATTTTACCGACATTGGAAAAGGCATCCCAAAGTCGAAATTTAAAAATGTTTTTAAACCCGGCTATACAACAAAGTTAAGAGGGTGGGGTTTAGGACTTTCGCTTACTAAAAGGATTATTGAAGATTATCATAAAGGCAAAATATTTATCAAATACTCTGAACCCGGAAGGGGAACTACGTTTAGAATTGTTCTTAGAAAAGTTGAGAAAGAGTAGTTATACTATGCCTGTTTAAGATTCTATGAAATATCTTATGAAATCAACATTACAACACAAGTTTGGAAGTCATTAGAAATTGGTCATTATTACCAATGACTAGTGTTAAGTCAAATTTGATATTTCTGGTAATCAACCAGGTGACAACACCTGGCTGGTGCACTTGTCAGGTGTTGTCATCTGACAAATTAGCTTTGACATGACACTAGTGACTAATGACTTTTTGAGATAAGATTAAATGTTAATTAAAGCGAAGTAATTACAAATTTCAAATGAGGTTAGTGTAAACCCAGATTATGCATTTGACAAAGGTCAAAGGATTAAACATTTATTCACTTGTAAATTTCTAAATTCTATATAATTTTGAAAAAAAATCAAGCAACGCTATTTTATAGCAGGGCAATCGCATTTAAAATCGGCCTGAAAGGCCAAGATAATTCAGCCTAATTTGTAAATATTTTAAAAGCGATTGCCCTGTATTTTATAGTTAAAAAACACTTAAAAGAAACATGTCTTAATGAGTTTATAGTCAGACGCTTATTTGTTATTTATACACTAGAATTTAATATCTAATTAAAATTATGAAAATATATCACAACCCAAGATGCAGTAAAAGTCGAGCAGGACTTAAACACTTACAGGAAAAAGGAGTAGAAACGGAAATTATTGACTACCTGAAAAACCCATTAACAGTTGAAGAACTCACTGAGCTTTTTAAAAAATTGGACAAATCGCCGGAAGAAATGCTCCGCAAGCACGAAGATTTGTATAAAAATGAATACAAAGGCAAAGAGTTTAATGACGAAGAATGGATTAAAATAATTGCCGAAAACCCAAAATTGCTCCACCGGCCAATAATTGTAAAAGGGAATAAGGCGGTTTGGGGTCAGCCTGTTGAACAAATTGATGAGTTGTTGTGAAAAGCTACTTACACACAATACTTAAAGTAAAGCAGAAAGACTTACCAGGTTTTTAAAGCCTGGAAAGTCTGCTTTTACAAATTTCTGCATTTAATTGACATCATTAACCGAGTATTCAATTTTTTTATATCCTGTTGTTCCATTCTTGTCCATGCCCTCAATTACAATTTCAAAATCATCAACAATATCTGACTGGTAAAAACTGATATGAGCTTTTCCGTTTTTATCTGTTTTTACGCTTGGGTTCCAGTAAACAGTTTTTCTTAAATCTTCCGATTCATTATTTTCTGTATCTGCCTCATATTTAGGTGAATAGAATTTTTTTGGAGTGTGGTAACCCAACATCTTAAACCTGATTTCGCCACGTTTGTAATAGAACCCTTTTTTGGTGTAAACAGCAATAACCCCATTAGCCCCGCGCATGCCATAAATGGCAGCGGTTGGGCCTTTTAGAATTTCCACTCTATCTACATCATTTACATTGATAGCCTGTACTCCGCTGTAACCAGTTTCAACACCATCTACCAGGTACATTGGATCATTGCTTAATAAAATACTGCTGGGGCCACGTAGAGTTGCCCCATTTTGGCCAACGTTAAGACCTGGAACCCTGCCTCTTAGTGCATCCATTACCGAAGCTTGTGACGAAAAGGAGGGATCATCAAAATAGACCACATTATCAGCCCTGTCATGTAATTTAAAATCCTCAGGAACATTTGGGTCGGGCTCTGGCTCTTTGTAAGGTTCATGTTTAATTTTTCTTCTCACCACCAGGCTGTCGAGATAAAAGTTGTTAAACGCATCAAAATCTGAACCCAATTCCCTATCTATATCAGGAAGGATCATGACATTTTTACGGTTCCACTTAGTCCTTACTTCAATCAAAACGTCTAGAGTGTCCGCATAATCAAGGTTGGTAAATTCAAACCTCCCTTTTTTCTTTGAAATGTCTGAAAAAACATCGTTGTATTTGTTTAGCAAGGTGAGTTTTACAGTGGCATCTTTTACTCCAATATCAAAAAAATATTTTGTTATCCTTCCGGTAATCCTTAAATCTGTTTCAACCGGAAATTCAGGTTCAGCAATTGAATCTTTCATTACATCTGTCCAGGTGAACTTTCTCCATCCCTGTGTAAGCATCAGTAAATCAAGGTCTTTTTGTTGTTTTATTGTTCCGCCCAAGTAATAATCAGGATTTTCGATAAACCCCCTCAAATCAGATTGCAGCAACATATAGTTTCTGATGTTTGTTGAGCCATTTCCTATATCTGTTTGCGATTTGTTTTTCACTGCAATTGATAATTCTGTTTCAACAGGCTCACCATCATTGCTTACATCAATATCAAACTCAACTTTTCCTCTTTTTCCAACCGTTTTTATTTCGGAACTGGTTTTAATATCAAGCTTTTTGCCATGGTCAATAAAGACTAAGCGTTCACATTGAGGCTGCCCCTGTCCATTGAATAGTGTAAAATGCAGCACACCACTTGGGAAGTTGGCTTTGCCAATAGTTAAATTTATTTCATTTGATTGGAACTGATGCTTTCCAGACGAGTATATTTTACCTCCATTTTGAACAAACAGGTACACAGTTTTTGCTACCGGGTCGTTTCCAAATACTTTATTGGTTGTAATTTTTACTTTCACCTGCTTTCCCAGAGCATCAACATTTAAATGATAACCTTTCTCCAGAACCCCAGGTAGTTCAAATTTTAACTTTCCGCCTTTATCTTGTTTTACAACAGCATAATATTTTTCGCCAAAAACAGGTTTAAAATCCATTTTGCCCATTCCAGCATGGCTTGTTTCAAAATCTCCAATCAGGGTGCCTTTTTTTGTATAAACCTGGCCTTTAACATCAATACTTCTGCCCTTTTGGTCAATTGCCTTAAATGCTACGCTGGTTTCAAGTCCGTCTACAAAATCCCCACCTTCAGGAAAAAACTGCAAATCAAGGTCTTTATCTTCGCGGGCCACTTTTTTTGCCTTTTTATGAAACTCTTTGCTATAGTATATTTCCTCGTTATGATTTATTCGAATGTTTTTTTTAAAAAGGTATTCTTTTCCAAAGTTTTTCATGTTGCGGGTATAAGCCCTCAGGCAGTACATGCCCGTTGCAATGGTGTCATGCACGGGAAAATCGCCATGTGCCATTCCATCTTCGATTTTTAACAAGCGATACATAAAAACCTTTTGAGTAGGAGAAATTAGTTCAATGTACAGGTTCTTGCTCCGGGTTTCGGGTTTTTTTTCAGTGTCATTTAAAACATAGGCTTTGTACCAAATGGTTGAGCCTGTTTCATATTCATCCCTGTCGAGTTGCAAATAAACTTTTTGCTGTGGATATTTTGAAACATATTCTTCAAAATGGCTGGTAATGTACTCTAACCAATAATCCTTATCAAGGAATGGGGTTTTAAACGCAAAAAGGCTAAACAGTAATAGAGAGGCGCCTAAAAGAAGGGTGTATTTACTTTGTTTCATAGTTACCAAATTAGAATTAGCTAAGGTTGTATTTTATGTATTTTGGTTCTACTGACCAATAGTAAGACAATACCCAATAGCATATCTATAAAGTTATTGAAATATAGATAATAAATCAAATGCTTATTAGGTGAAAAAGTGCTATTTAAACTATGATGGATTATTAAAGGTTTACCCTTACAAGAAATCTTATTTTTTTCAAATAATTATTAAATGATCCGTAGATTGCTCAAAGAATTGTGAATTATAGCTTAGTAAAACGTATCAATGATTTATCAAATACCTCCTTGGTCTCTTCAATAACATGGCTTTTCCAGCCATCAGATGCAGGATAATACATTTCAACAACATCTTTGGTGACTTTTTCTTTGTCTTCTTCCGATTCGAAACCAAATTGATGCCCCTGGTTTTCTAAAATCATTATGTGAATTGATTTGAGTGAACCCATTGTGGTCTGACTATCCATGGTTCCATATTCAAAAACCATTGGAATAAACTCTTTTCCCTTGTTAATTTTTCCTATATAACTAACAAAATCGCCTGTAATTACATAAAAATCTTCACTATCACCCCAATCAATCTGAAAGCCGTCAAATATGGTTCCCATTTTTTCTTTAACAGGGTTTTCAACCGGGTTTGGAAACAGGTGCAACGTACCCCTTGCCCCATAACCAGTATGAAGATCTATGGCAAAAATGGTTTCATATGGCTGGCAAAGGCTGTCTAAAACTGGTACCAGCTCTTTTATTTGCGGTTCAAAATTATTTCCCCCAAAATAAAGGCCCGTAGGATAGTCATACTGCCCTTGCAATACAGCTTGTCGCAAAACAGGCATTGAAGCTTTGGCAATTTCAGCTATTGCTTCAACAAAGAAAAACTCATTGCCCCAGCTTTGGCAGTCCACTTTTCCTTTAGGGTTAATTAAGTCATATACCCTAGGATATCCTTCATTTTTAGTCTGATACAAAGTCTTGTTTATGTCGCTGTTCCTGTTTAAATCAACATTGTTTTCGCTTACCCTGCGCGAATATTTAAAACCATAAGGGTTAATGCTGTGAAGTAACAATACACTTGTATTTTTTAATAAATCCGGATTTAAATAATGCTCCATAAAAAATAGTTGAACAGCGCTTCCTACATAACCTTCAACGCCATGAACTCCAGAACTAATTATTAAGAGTTTCTTAGCCGATGAATCACCTGGAATGTAACAAATATCGGTGGTCAAATCATCATCAATTTTACTATCAACTTTTACATTAAAAAGCTTTGTGCCTGGATAATTTGCAACCAATTCATTCGATTTTTCCCTGAAATCTGTTCTAGCTTCTTCGTAGGAACTGTTAAAGTAACTTAGGTTCGAAGATGTTACTGCATATTCATCCTCATAGGAATAATAATTAAAGCTATAGTAGAAGTAACCAAGTGCGGCAATAACTAAAACAAAAAGTGCAGCAAGTATGTAAAGCAATATTTTTAATAACTTCTTCACAATCAGGTTTTTTAAAGATTATTGCATAAAATTATCGAATCATTATCAGAAATCAAATTTTCTGGCAGCAAATAACAAAAAAAGGCTGTCAATTAAAACTGACAGCCTCTTGCAACTATATTTTAAGCTATTTAAAATTCTTCAATATGAATTTGTCCTGGTTCTCTTTTTTTATGAACCGTAAACCCTTCTTCTCCTAGAATTTCTTTCATTCCATTAATCATAATTGGGTTTCCGCAAAGGAATACGTGAGTATCTTCGGGTTTTGGCCTAAAACCAAACTTTTGCTCAATAATGGTGTCTTTCCATATTTCTTCAATAAAACGGATATCTCCATTCCAGCCAACAGGCTCTTTTGCAGGTTCGGTAATGGTGGGATGATAATGAAAATTAGGAAACATATTTTCCAGCAAGGTTAATTCTGATGAATAACCTAAGTCCCAGCTATTAGCAGCACCGTGTATTACCATAATTTTGCCAGTGCGTGTTAAAGCATTTGAACGAAGCATGCTCATGTAAGGGGCAACACCAGTTCCTGTAGCAATTAATACTACATGTTGCTCTGGGGAAATCTCGTCAATGGTAAACATACCAGTTGCTTTTTTCCCCATCCATATTTTATCACCAATCTGCAGGTTAAAAATTCTTGGAGTCAAAGATCCTGAATGAACTAAAGTAATATAGAACTCAATAAATTCTTGTGTTGAGGACGACGCAATTGAATAGGCCCTTTTTATTAACTTTTCAGGTGCTGTTTCTTTATGTTCTTCAGTAGCATCTGCACATCTTTCTGCTTCACCATATAAACCGAGGGCTACAAATTGTCCGGCTTTGTATTCTGGTATCTGCCATCCATCGGGTTTAATTCTAAGGATTTTCATAATCGGTGACACCTGCATAATTTGAGTTACGTAGCAATTTAAATCATTCATAATCAATAAGATATAAGATAATTTACGAGTTTTGATTTTTGAAATAATGGAATTAAAGTAATGAATATCTGATTTAGGTACCGGCCCTTTAATTCGCGTGCAAAATTATCTATTTTTTTTGTGATGGGAAATAATTTTTCTGTTTATGTAGTGCTGGATTTAAGTTTGGTGCTAGAAATAAACAACTTCATCGATTTCATCTGGTATATTAATTATAAATCAGAAGGTTTGCAGTTAAGACAAAGCTTCGAGGTAACCATCAGGTAAATCTGTTCTTACTAATTTATTCTTGAGATCCACTTTGAGCAGAAAATCTGCCATTAGAGGAAGTAGAATTTCTTTTTCGTTGGAAATGATTGTTAAAAGTGGGTTTTCTTTTATATCAATATAGGCATCAATTATACCTATTGTTCCCAACTTTTTATCTTCAACCGTAAAACCAATCCAGCTTTCAGGGTCACTTTTATCAGCTTCATCAACAATTGATAAATAGTAGGTGTTTAGATAAACTTTGCAAGGGTAAAGCTGTTTCGCTTTTTTGTCATCAACGTCTTCAAGTGCTAAAAGTATGGTTTTATCATTCAGCTCCCTGATGCCGTTTTCAGCAATAAAAAAAGGAACCGGAATTCCGTCTAATTCAACGAATACCGCTTCCTTTTCGATAAGTCCTTTATCTAATAAATCAAAAGAGATGTTGTCACTCAGGTTTAAGGCCAACTGACCATGGACACCATGAGTTTTTGTAAATGAACCAATCTGTTTTAACTTGATTTGTTTCATCAGGAGTGATTTTTACTCCTCTTTTTTCTCTTCTTCCTTATTCTCTTCCTTTTTTTCTGTAACCTCTTCAGTAGTTTCAGCTTCCGCTTTAACCTCTTCTTTGGTTTCTTCTGCAACTGGGGCTTCTTCAACAACCTCTTCGGTAGTTTCTTCAACTCCTTCTTCTTCAGCTCTTTTAGCAGCTTCAGCAGCTTCGACTTCAGCAACTAAGTCTGACTTTCTCTTAGCAATTGCAGCAGCTCTTTCTTCATTAATTTTAGCTTCAGCTTCTAAGCGTTCTTTTTTAGCAGCTTCTTCTTTATTAGCCAATCCATCAACTTTGGCCTGAATCTTAGCTTCTTTGTCTTTTAGCCAGGCTTCGAATTTAGCTTCTGCTTGCTCTTCGGTTAAAGCTCCTTTTTTTACCCCCTTTAAAAGGTGGTTTTTCAGCATAACGCCTCTGTACGATAAAATGGCTCTTGCTGTTTCGGTAGGTTGCGCACCTTTTTGCAACCAATTAAGCGCACTATTAAAATCTAAATCAATAGTGGCAGGATTGGTATTCGGATTATAAGATCCGATCCTCTCGATATAGCGGCCATCTCGTGGCGCCCTGCTATCAGCTATCACTATGTGATAGAACGGCTGTGCTTTACGGCCGTGTCTTGTTAATCTGATTTTTACAGGCATAAAATATAAATTATTTAGTTAAAAAATGAGCGCAAAGATAGTTTTTATATTCTGAACAAGCAAGCCATAAGCTGATTTATTTTTTCATTTTCAGGGAATTAGAAGAATGAAGTGATTAATAGTCATATTTAAGGCTGTTTAGAAAGAAATCTCCATGTAATACCCGATTTTACTTTTAAAATAGTCCAATTTCGGCAAAGCCTCATTCGACTATTTTCAAGTAGCATTGGCATTTACCATTGCAATTTATATTTTGCTTTTAGACTAAAATATAAATGCAATTGGTATAATATAAGTGCATACAGCAACAGGTATCTAATTTGCATGTTGGAATGAAAACTGGAGGCCTTCAACTCTAAAACAAGATAAATGGTTTAAGATTTCAAACTATTCCATATTTAAATTTTATTCTGATAGCTGATACCATGCATAATAATTGAGTATTTGAGCAATAGATTTTATGATAATTTAAACTGTAAATTTTTAATTCATTAAAAGAGATCTATCTTTGGCAACTGTTGCATTGCAGGTTGGTAATTGCCAAAATAGGTTCAATTACTATTAAGAATGCAGTCTTTCGGGTTTTTAGATAGCTTAAAAACAATAATGAAATGATAAAGACGCCACCTGCCTACTGCAAAATTTGCATTATTGCACCATAATTAAAAAATTTCCAATCATGTCAAAAGGACATTCTTTTCATATTCCGGTTATGGGACTCGCTTTCACCATTGATACTCCATTAAAAGTCTCGCATTATGGGATCAACTCAGTAATATCACTTGTGGATGATATGTTAATGGAGAGCATGCGAAAAATGTATTGTGAAAAACTTAAACTTCCGTATGCAGAAATTTCGGAAAAAACAAATGATTACAGAGCTCAAAGAGTTACTTCATACCTGAACTTAATAAATGATTTAGCCCACAAAAAATTTGAACGAATCAGAAATGCTTCGCAGGAAATGGGAACTGAAATCAGGGATTTTTTTAACATGCTTCCAGATAGTTCAGCTTTAAAACAAGAGTTTAAAGAACTGACCGCGAAATATTTCAACTTTGATGAAATTAAAAACTGGCTAAAGAAAAATTTATCAATGGGCAGCATTGATGTAAACATAATGACCAAGCTTGATAAAGAAAACTACAAAGGCCAGGAAAAACTTCCGATTGAGTTTAATGATGCTCACGCTTCACTAAGAGGCTTTGCAAATAGCAACCTTGAGTCGACTTTGATTCTTTCAGCAGGGATGAACCCAAGGCTGTATAGTTATATTGAAAAGTTTGAAGACTTTTATCCTGATAAAAACGGCTATATCAAGAAAAAAATTGCTATTAAAGTAAGTGATTACCGCTCTGCTTTGATTCAAGGTAAGTTTCTGGCTAAGAAAGGGATATGGGTTTCAGAGTACCGGGTTGAGTCTGGTTTAAACTGTGGTGGACATGCGTTTGCTTCTGAAGGTTTTCTTATGGGGCCAATTTTGGAGGAGTTTAAAACTAACAGAGAAGAATTACATCAATCAATTTTTGAAATTTTAGCTGATGCGCTTCAGAAAAAAGGGAAAACTGTTCCCACATCAGTTAATTTAAAAGTTACAGCGCAGGGAGGTGTTGGAACATCAGAGGAACATCAGTTTTTACTGGATTATTACAAAATTGACTCGGTTGGCTGGGGAAGTCCATTTTTACTTGTGCCAGAAGCAACAACAGTTGACGATGCCACCAGGGAGCAATTACAAAAGGCCAGAGAAGAAGATTTATACCTTAGTGCAGTTTCTCCGCTTGGAGTGCCATTTAATAATTTACGCAATAACTCGAAGGATATTGAAAAGCTGAAAAAATTTGAGGAAGGCCGACCAGGAAGTCCATGCCCCAAAAGATACCTTGTTTCGAATAATGAGTTTACGAAAAAAAGAATTTGTACTGCTTCAACACAGTACATTACTTTTAAACTGAAAGAGTTAAATAGCCAGGATCTATCTGCTAGCAAACATCAGGAAAAGCAGGACAAAATTAGCGAAAAAGCATGTCTTTGTGTAGGTTTATCTGCTCCAGCACTTGTAGCAAACAACATTGAAAGTAAAATGAGTAGTGCCATTTCTGTTTGTCCCGGGCCTAATATTGCTTATTTTTCAAAAATGCTTAGTATTAAAAAAATGGTGGATCATATTTATGGTCGTGATAATGTAATTGAACACAAGAGCCGGCCTAATATGTTCGTAAAAGAGCTGAAACTGTATCTTGACCATTTCAAAAATAAAATTGAGGAAGCAAAAACTTCCTTGACTCAAAATCAGGCAAAAGGCTTAAAAACATTTGCCGATAACCTAAAATCAGGAATAAGCTATTACCAGAAATTATTTGCAGACTTCAAAGATCGGTTCTCGGACTCCAAGGGGTTGATTGTTAGTGATTTAGAGACTAGTAGAGCCACGCTGAACGAACTTAATCAGCAAATTGAGAGACATCAGGAGGAGGTAGTTGTTAAATAAAAAGGCTGAAGACTAAAAAACCCAGCCTATTTTAAAACTAAGTGGTATACTCGCGGTCCAGTATTTTCCTTCTAAATCAGAAATGTAGTAAATACTGGGGTGCCGTGGCGATTCAAATACATCCTCGGGTCTAATGCGGTCAAAGTGCCTGACATCTTTGTACCTGGCGCCTAATCCGAGGTAAATATCGAACGAGATACGTTTTACAAAGAACTGATAGCCAATTTTTAGGTTCATGCTAAAGGTTTGCTTTTTAATATAAATTGAATCGCGGTAACCATTGTAGTTGTAATTTGTATTGAGTGAATCCTTATCAATGAAGTAATGGATTGCGTTGTAGTTGTTTTTCAAATAACTAAGTTCAAAACTAAGGTATAAACCATGTGGCGAGGGGCGCTTTAGATAATACCTCTCTTCAAACGAGGCCGAAAAACCTCTCATATTAGGCTCATAATCAACAAGATAATCCCAAACACTCGTTGGAGAAATATAAGAAACTCCAACCTGTGATGAGAATTTCTGGTTGTTTCGCCACTCATAGCTCAGTTCTAAACCCGGGTTTACAAAGTTAATTGCTTTTAATGGGGTTACTTTAAAAATACCTTTTGCTCCTGGATGAATTTTTTCAAAAGGCAGATAGGGTAAATAGGTGTTTTCCTTGTTTTCTAAATCGATATAAATGGCCCTGGGGTAAGCAAACCTTTTTTGGTTTAGCCAATCAACCAGAAATCCCGTATAATAGGGTGAAATAAAATTCAGCCAAAAAGCTGTGGAGAGCCTTGAATGGATATAGAAATCTTTTTCAACATTGTTGTTATACAGCTTTAAATGGAGTGGTTGTTTGCTGCGTGGAACCAAAATTCCATGCTGGCTTACCTCATAGGGTATTTTTTGGTTATTTGCCTCAACTTTTACAGGTTCATTGGTGTGAATTTCAATGGGTTGGAGCTTTTTGTTGAAGATGGTGGCACAAGAAGTCAGACTTGCTAATATTACAAACAGAGCCAGTTTTTTTTTCATTGGTTCAAAGGTTTGGTTTTATTCGATCAGGCTAAAAGAACTAATGGCCGTTTTAAAAGTGGCTTTGTATTTTTCTTTTCTGGTTTTAAGTGTCCAGGCCATTATCATATAAAGCTTATCAATCCCCTCAACAAATGTGAGGTTATAGTAAACACCAATATTTTCAATGGTGCCTTCCATTTCATACATTTCAGCATTAAGGCCATTTATTTTCAAGGATACAGGATCTGATTTTTTCATTGCCTCCACACTTTCAGTAATATATTGGGTTTGAACATCGCAGTAGTTTTTTACTGCTGAAATGGTGGTATCGTACTCTTCCAGTTCTTTAAAAATTGAAACAAACTCATCTTTGGGCTCATCAATAATAACAATATAGGTTTCCTTAAAAATGTTTTGGTATTGCAGCGAGGCTTCATCATTCAGGTCTTTGGCTTCCTTCATATATTTTGGGACAGCAATTTTATACTCATTGTTAATTTCAACCATGTTGAAGTCCTTATCAAGTGAAAGGTTTTCCGTTCCTTGATTAATGTCAAAACATGCATTTAGTGGCAAAACTAAAGCAAGGAAGGTGCAAATTTTAAATAGGGTTCTCATAAAGGCAATTTTTCAATTTTTTTAAACTATACGAATGTAAAACTAATAAAAAAGCATGACAAGACTTTTTAATGAACTATTTTATTTGTTGATCGTTAATTTAATTTGAACTGTTCTATTGCGTAATTTCGGTTAAATAAATTCTCGGGGATTAAGGATAGGTAGGGCTACCGGGTGTAATAGTTCAACCCTTTCAGGCATTCGCGTCAATTTTAGTCTAAAATCAAGACACCCATACTTATTGAAGGGTATGTAATCAAAAGAAGGCCTGGCCTCCTTGTATTATATAGCAGTCCTCATACCTATTTATTTTTGGCCATCTAAAGTTTGCTTTTTT
>JBNKJW010000264.1:0-19336 GCA_050291445.1 Bacteroidales bacterium
GTGTATACCATCATTGACATAGAGACCACCGGACTAAGCCCCGACAGGGAAAAAATTACTGAAATAGCGGTTTATGTATACGATGGGAAAGAAATTGTGGATGAGTTTGTCAGCCTGGTTAATCCCGAACGTTCTATCCCCTACTTTATCACCCGAATGACGGGAATTACCAACGAAATGGTTGCCGAAGCTCCAAAATTCTACGAAATAGCCAAAAGAATTATTGAAATAACCGAAAACAGGATATTTGTTGCCCATAATGTAGAGTTTGATTATGGTTTTATTCGTAATGAATTTGCCAGCCTGGGCTATGAGTTTAAACGCAACAAGCTTTGCACGGTAAAATTAAGCAAGAAAATACTCCCTGGAAAGCGTTCTTACAGCCTTGGGAAACTTACCAGTCAGCTGGGCATTGAAATTACCAGCCGCCACCGTGCTGCTGGTGATGCATTAGCCACTGTAAAGCTTTTTGATTTATTGCTAAGGGAAGATGCCAAATCGAAGCCTTTAATTGAAGAAATGGCCTACCATTCGGTTAAAAACCTGCACCCTTTGTTTAATAAAAAAATTCTGAACGAGCTGCCTGAAAAAACCGGAGTTTATTATTTCTTTGACGAAAACAACAAACTAATATATGTTGGGAAAAGCAAAAACATCCGCAGCAGGGTAATGCAGCACCTCAACAATAACTCTACCAACAAGGCCATTGAAATGAAAAACAACATTGTAGATGTGAGTTACGAAGTAACTGGCAGCGAACTGGTTGCACTGCTTTTTGAATCAGCAGAAATTAAAAAGCACATGCCCAAATACAACCGCTCGCAACGGCGCACAAGTTTTCATCATGGCTTGTACAGTTTTTTGGATGAGCATGGTTATCTCAACTTTGAAATAAGAAAAAACACAGGCGAAGAAATACCCATTACATCGTTTAACAATGTGCCCAGTGCTAAAAGCTTTCTGGAGCGATTGAGAGAAAAACACACCCTGTGTCAAAAACTATGTGGCTTGTACAAACACAGTGGGGCTTGCTTTCATCATGGCATTAAGGAGTGCAATGGGGCTTGTGTGCAGCAGGAAAGCGCCGAAGATTATAACCAGCGTGCCCAAACTGCTATTAAAAGTATGGAATACCGCCACAAAAACTTTCTGATTATTGATAAAGGTCGCGAGCCTAACGAACGTGCCATTATTCATATTAACAAAGGCTCTTACCAGGGCTTTGGTTTTGCCGATATGGAATACGCCACCAATAGTGTTGATTTTTTGCTTGATTGTGTAAAGTCATTCCAGGATAATCGTGATATACAGATTATTATTAAGGGCTATTTAACAAGAAACAAGGTGGAGAAGATTGTTGCATTGGACGAAAATTAGGCCTTCGACAGGCTCAGGCACCTTTATTTGAAAGTCGAGTTAAACCAAACTTGACGCGAGACAGAATCCCTAAGCAACCACCTCAAAATCACCACTTTGCACCACTCATTACTTATTAGGCTTTTTTATTCTTTTAAATAAAGCATAGCCCAATTTACCTGCTAAAATTGTTTTATAAAAAATTCTTTCGTTTTTTGAAATTGTAAAAATACCTTTTAATCCGTATTCTGAGAGAATTCTTTTTCATTGTTATCAATTTTTCATACGGAGTGTTCACTCCTCTAACATGCGAAGCTGTAGCTCCAGACTGTCAATGGTCAAATCAGTTTCGCTTATAGAAACAAACGAAAATAATTACAAAAAAAGATGAAACAAGTAGTTGTTTTTTTGATTAACTTGTAGTAATAAACCTTAAAAATCGAATATATGGAAACTGGTTTTGAAAAACAATTATTAGATGGTGCTTATAGTGGGATACTACAAATTGTTAAAACATCACTCGATTTAAAAACCGACATTGAAACAAAAGCTGAGTATGGAGATACCGCTTTAAACAAAGCTTGCGATCAAGGCCATTTTGAGATTGTAAAGTTATTGGTTGAAAGAGGTGCCAATATAAACAATAAAGGCGGGGCCGACCTCACTCCTATTATGAATGCTGCAACTAATGGCCAAATAGAAATAACCAAGTTTCTTATAGAACATGGAGCTGAAATCAGCTATGATTTACTGTCGACCATTCAGCTAAAAGTAAATATTCTAGCTGAAAATGCTGAATCGGGTATGGTAAAACCAGAGGCTGTTGTTGCCTGGCAGCAATTTTTTGAATATCTTGCAGAGGAAAGTAAGAAGCAGAATAAACTTGAATAAGTTAGCTAAGTTAACTCCCCAATATGCAATTGCACAACTCAACAAATAGTAACTAACTGATTCACAGAAGAATACAACAAAACCTAGCAAACCAACTTGGTTAAAATCACTAAGTTGCTCTATCCCGATGCGTTGGGAGCGATTGACCAGAGTTTGCCACTAGGCCACTTCGTTAAGCTCGTCGGTTCTCCTCGGTTCTAATGCCTAATCCCGGTTAAACCATAATTGTAAAGTTAGCTTGAAATCTTTCTGAAGATAATTAATTAGGAGAATTTGACGCCAATAAAACTGATATTAACAGGGCAATCGCATTTAAAATCGGTCTGAAAGGCCAAGATAATTCAGCCCAACGGCAACGCCTTGGGTACAGAAGTATTACAAGGAATACAGCGCCTTGAAAAGGCAGTATAATCTTATTTTATTCTGTCCTTTCAGGACGCCACATACGCATCTGGCCTTAATACCCAAGGCGTTGCCTTGGGCTAAATTATAAAAGGCTTTCAGCCTAATTTGTAAATATTTTAAAAGCGATTGCCCTACTGATATTAATTAAGTTTTATGAAATACGACTTTTTTTTGCTAAATTGAAGTTTATAAACCAATAAAATCTTTTTAAAATGAGCAGTATAACTATTAAAAGCAGATTATATATACTTATTGCCGTTTTAGTGGCACTTTTTGTTTTTATTGGTGTTTTTACGATGCTTTCCTTTAAACGTATTAATGAAATAAACCATGCTCATATAATGGCAATGGAAGTGGAGGCTCGTACCTTAAAACTGCGAAAAAACGAAAAAGATTTTTTAGCAAGATCGATTGTTGACCCTGTATTTTTAGAAACCGGACAAAGCAAATACATTGATGAATTTAAAAATGACCTGAATTTAGCACTTTTGTATGTTGATTCTTTAAAAAAAGGGAATCATCATATAAAATCGGGGGTTGAAAAAGAAGTAACTGAAATTAAACAATATTATGCATTGTACCAGGAACTTTTTTTAAAACTTGCAGAAGAATATAAGGCGTTGGGATTTAAAGATTATGGTTTAGAGGGTAAATTGAGAGATGCAATTCATGAAGTTGAGCAGCTGTTAAGTAATATTAACGGGGTAAATGATTTGGAAGTACATATGTTAATGCTAAGACGGCATGAAAAGGATTATTTGTTGAGGAAAGATGAAAAGTATATTGATAAGTTTAACGATAGAGTAGACCTATTAAAAAAATCTGTTTCAGAATCAGAGCTTACAGCTAATAATAAAGCAACTATCAATCGGTTAGTTGATAACTACAAGACGAGTTTTATTGATATTACCAATAAGGAAAAAACAATCGGACTAACTGAGAGCGAAGGACTTCATGGTGAACTTAGGAAAAAGGTTCATAAACTGGAACCTGTTATTGAAACTATTATGCTTGCCCTAGTTTCGTATACTAAAAAATCAACGAACAAGGTATTAGTGATTTTGTTTGTAGTGTTATTAGCAGGAATAGTTGTCTCTGTTTTTATTTCTGCAAGAGTGATTAGAAATATTTATCGGTTACTAGGAGGTGAGCCAAAAGTAGTGGCTGAAATAGCTGATAATATTGCCAATGGAAATCTGAAATTAGATCTCGAAGAGTATAAAAGCAATAAAGGTGTGTTAACATCGATGTATACAATGTCAGAAAAGCTGAAATCAATTATTGCTAATATCATTATGAATGCAAATGATATTGCCAGTGCATCAAGTCAGTTAAGTACAGGAACACAACAAATTTCTCAGGGAGCTTTAGAACAAGCATCGTCTGTTGAAGAGGTTTCGAGTACAATGGAAGAAATTGTTTCAAATATTGAACAGAATAAGAATAATGCCCAAAGTACAATGGGTATTTCACAAATGGCCTATAAAGGGATTAGTGAATTAAGTACCAAATCGGAAGAAAGTAGTAATGCTAATATTACGATAACCGAAAAAATTCAGATTATTAATGATATCGCTTTTCAAACAAATATCCTGGCACTTAATGCAGCTGTTGAAGCTGCAAGGGCAGGTGGTTCAGGAAAGGGGTTTGCAGTTGTTGCATCTGAAGTAAGAAAGTTAGCAGAAAGAAGCAAGTTGGCAGCTGATGAAATAATTGGCCTTGCAGAAAGAAGCCTCGGTTTAAGTAAATCGACTACTGATCTAATGCAAAACACATTACCAGAGGTAAAAAAAACAAGTGAATTGGTTGAAGAAATAACTTCGGCAAGCCTGGAACAAAGTAATGGCGCAACGCAGATAAAAAATGCCATAGAAGAACTTAATAATGGCACTCAGCAGAATGCAGCTGCAAGTGAAGAAATGGCAACAAATGCAGAAGAACTTTCACACAAGTCTAATCAGTTAAAAGAGCTGGTTTCTTTCTTTAAAATATAGTTATTACCAACTCAACGCGTTTTTAACGGTCTTCATTGTTAATCCATCCTCAACAAAATGGCAACTGACCCCTAATTGGGCAATATCATAAACATTTCGGTACTCATCATCGAAAAAAAACATTTCTTCAAAGTTGAAACCTGTGGCTTTTTTTATTTTTTCAAAATGGGCAACTTTGCTTCCGGGATAAATTTCTGCGTGGATAAAATAGTGTTCAATATCGAATAATTTAAGCAACTGCCTGGCCCACGAAGGCGCATCGGTTCTTGAAGCCAGGGCCATAGGAATTTGTTTTGATTTTAACAGTTGGAGTATTTCTTCTACCTCATCAAACAGGTGTATTTTACGACCATGGCTGTCTAAAATTAAGTTTTCGCTTATTTTTTTGTAAGGAGGATTGGTGTGGTCGCACCAGGTGCCTCCACAGTTCCATAGGGTTAAATCTAAATCAAATACAACCAGCATAGAGTTTTGCCTTTAAAAAAGCTGCAAAACTAAGTAATTGTTTTTATTTAATTAAAATTTTTAGTGCTGCCAGAAATATTGTAGAGACGCACGGCCGTGCGTCTCTACAATATTTATGTATTTTCAACTACTGTGTTAACATCTTGGTCATTTTAGCATTCAAAGTAGGATCCGCTGCCAGTTTTTGCCCCCATTCCATTGCAACTGTTCCCCAATCGGTCATGTTTAAACCATATGATGCCAGTGCTCCGTTCATGTCTCCGGTTTGCATCATTTTCATGATTTTCACATAATCGCTTAGTTTAGCGACTTTCGCTCCAGGAAATACTTCTACATCTAAATCGCCACCTGCACCCACTTCGGCAGCTGCTGCCTGGGCTTTTCCTATTTCTTCATCTAGGTCAAAAGCTGGTTTTTCAGTATCAATTTCTTTAAACTGTTCCCAGGCCATAATGCTTACTTCACCAACCGATTGCAACTCAAAATAAGGCCCAAAAGAATCATTGGCATCAAGAGTTCCTTTATCTGAATTAATCTTTTCTACCATCTTCATAGCCGCATCATCATCCGGGAAACCAAAACATACTTTGTTGCTATTATTTACTATCCAAAGCCAATATTCCTCTCTGTTAAACCTGTGATCGATAAGTATGCGGGTATCTCCATTTTGATAGGCCATTCTTAAATCACGTTCTTGTTTTCCATCTACGGGTTCTGATTTCCATCCGTTTTGGCTTAAAAACTCCTTAATGTTTTCTTTTGTGCTCATAATTGTATTGAATAATTAGTTCTTTTTAGTTTATAATGAAATTCTAGTACTGTGTCCTCGACCATAAAAATATTAAAAGATTTCGATTAAAGACAGTTTTTAGGTCATTATTATAATTGTTTAATTGACCTTTTTACAAGACACCATCTTTGCGCATGATTAACCATAATATAAATAGAAAAGTAACGGGGAACCATTGCTGCAAGCAACAATATCTTCCACTGCTCATCAGGTAATATGAACTGGGGTGCAAACAACCTAACGGGCTCCAGTAACCTGGTCACTTCAGGCACTTCTATGGAAGGTTCTTTTACAGGCGATCCAATGTTTGTAGATGCCGAAAACGGCGATTTTCATTTGTTTAATGGTTCGGATTGTATTGACCAGGGGGATTGATATGGGCCTGGCTTATGATTTTGATAATGTGGCTATTCCGAAGGGTGGCAAGCCTGATATTAGGCCGTATGAGTACAAATAAATGTTATAGTTTCTGAAGGCTGTAAATTTAAAATAGCGCGCGGCTATCCACGCGCTATAAAAGTTTTAAATTATCTTCTCTTGAATAGCATCCACAATACCATACTCTATAGCTTCAGGTGCTGACATCCAGAAGTCTCGATTGAAATCCTTTTCAATTTTTTCAAGCGACTGCCCACAGTTATCAGCTAATATCTGTGCACCCAGCTTTTTGGTTTTTAAGATTTCTTCTAGTTGCACTTCTAAATCAGCGGCTGTACCACCTGCACCGCCACTGGGCTGGTGAATCATAACACGGGCATGTGGCAGTACAAACCTTCTGCCTTTTTCGCCACCCGAAAGCAAAATAGAACCCATTGAAGCTGCCAGTCCAGAACAAACTGTTGAAATTGGGCTTGAAATGCTTTTCATGGTATCATAAATAGCAAAACCAGAAGTTACATAACCACCAGGGCTATTTATTATCATCTGGATTTCTTTTCCAGGCTCCAGTAGTTCTAAATACAGCAAGCGATCAATAACTTCTTTGGCAGAATCATCATCCACCTGTCCCCACATAAATACTTTTCGTTCGTTTAGTATTTTAGAGTCAATAAGATCTTGTAGTCTTGTGTTTTCCATCTTTGTTTAATTATTTTTAGCGTAAATATAGTTTATTTTAAGAAATGACACAATTTAAGAAGGTAAACATTTGTTAAAACAAAGCCAATTCCTACTTGCTTTATCTGAAATAATTGCTAACTTTAAACAATGACCTTTTAATAAACCTTGGTATAAAATAGGTTGAATTAGTAAGCACATAAGATTTACTTAACTGGATACTTATGGAGTTAAACGAGAACAATATTGTAAACATTAGTGAAGTTAAGATCATCAAAAATACTGATAATGTAGTCTGGACTATTTTAGGTTCGTGTGTTACTGTAATATTTAAGGCAAGAAATGATCTGGCTTTGTTTTCTCATTCGGTCTATCCTTCACCCAAAGAATATACTAACAAATGCACTGATTTTTGTCCCCGCTCCTGTTTTACCGATTTTTCAGATGCAGAAAGATTTAGATATGTAAGTTGCTCGCTTGAGTACATGATTTCTTATTTAAAGAGAAATAAAATTGACCTAAACAGCATTCACACTTCATTGATTGGAGGCGCTTCAGTAAACCCGGCATCTGGTACAATGTCAACTGGGAAACGAAACATTTTAAAAGCTAAAGAAATTCTCGGACGTCACAAAATTAGGATTAATCGTGAACTTACTGGCGGAAATGACGGATATACTTTATGGTATTATATAAAAAACAATCAAATAAAGTACAAAAGGCATAAAGCAAGGGAGCAATTTGTGATGTAATTTTTTTTCAGTAATTCTGGCTCAACTTTTCAGCAAATGCTGTTGAAATGTAATTCTCGTAATTCATACACACTTCGCTTGAAAATGAAATTGCTGTATCAATTAATTTTTTCCAGGTATTTTCATCTAGGTTGGCCATTGCATCATAACCAATTTCATTGGCAATAAGAGCATACACAAAGCCTGCATTGAAATTATCACCAGCTCCTACTGTGCTAATTGGGGTGATTTTTGGTACTTCATACAAATTTTCAAATCTTGGAGTAATTAACGATACCCCATCTTTGTTGGCTGTGCAAATAAGGTTTGGACAATGTTTTGAAATTTCGGCATACACCTCATCCAGTGATAAATTGGGGTAAATATGCTCAAAGTCTTCGTCAGAGCCACGTACAATTGTTGACAACTGAAAATTTTCAATTAAAGTAGGAATTAAGAGTTCGCGATTGGGCAAATGGGTGCTGCGATAATTAGGATCGTAATAAATGATGGCCTGTGCTTCATAAGCTTGTTCAACCAGTTGTTTTACAACCGCCCTTACTTTATTATTTAGTGCAAAAAAGGAACCAAATACTAAAATATCGTCCTTTTTAAGCTTTGGTAATTCCAATTCGAGGCGCTGCTTGGGGTAGTCTTTGTAGAAATTATAAACAGCATCATTATTTTTGTCTAAAAAAGCCAGTGCCAATGCCGATTTGCCATCATTAAACTGGTTAACATACTTGCCTGATAAGTTATTGTCTTCCAAAAACTTTACAATCAAATCACCTATTTTATCATTTCCGGTTTCGCTTATAAAAGCACCCTCAATTCCACACCTGCCCAATGAAATCATGCAGTTAAAAGTGGAGCCTCCCGGATGACCAGTTACAGGTTTTCCATCTTTAAATATAATATCATAGACGGTTTCGCCTATTCCGTAGACTTTTCGGTTATTTTTCATAATAGAACGCAGATAACACAGATTGAGCTGATTAATACGGATTTTATTTGTTCATAAAACGAACAGCATAGAAAAGCTGGCCTTGGTGAGCTCCTACTGGTCAGTTTCTGCACTAGAAGATTTATAATTTATGGTTATTTATTTGGTGTCTTTATCACATATGCATTTGTAAATCCTGCCTTTTTTACCTCAGCAAGTATTGCATCGGCTTTTTTCCTGTCACATTCTTTTCCAACAGTGTATTTGTACTTAAATTTTTCTGTTTCAGAAAGTACAATTTCATCAATATTGTAGTTAATTCCTTTAAACTGAGCAGCTTTATCTTTTACCGGATTTTGCGCTGCCAACAACTGTATCCTGAATACCTCAGGGCATTTTACTTCAGAAGTTTCTTTAGGCATTTCCTCTTCAACCTCTTCTTCATTGTCAGGTGTATTGGTTTCTTCTATAAAATCTTTTCCGGTATCAAAAATATCTACTTTTTGTGCTTGTTTCAAGATGGATTTGTATTTTTCAACTGAAATTTGTGTAAGCTTTATTTCCTGTACATGCTTCATGGCCAGCATTCCTGAAGTTTTTTGTGAAAGTCTGCCAGTATAACTCACCCATTTCCCAGTATTGATGTTAAACCTGGCTTCCCCAGTAAAACCCAATGTTCTACCTGACTTATCAGGACTTTGTAAATCGTAATTTAATAGTGCAATTGAATCAGCCCCTTCCACCACAATATCGGTTAAGGTTACCGAATTTTTCATGCTATCTGCTTGTTCTTTTGCTGTTTTTTGCCACTCGGGCACCACATTTAACGACCACGATTCGCCAATAGCAACAGGTTTTGATGGCAGTTGAAACAAAATATTAATTTTGGGGTCCCAGGCAGCTTCGCCAGCATCGCTCACCAAAACGCCATTAGGTTTTAAAGCCCCCTTAAAAAAAGCTTTCTTTATGAATTTTGAAAAAATCCCCTTGTACTTTATAGGCCCGTATTGTTTTGTTTGGCGGGTAATAAAATCCACCTTTAAATCATCGCCACTTCCTCGCCTGATAATTGAAAAATAGGATAGTAAATTGAGCTGACGAACCAAGCCCTGGTATAAATCATCAGTATTTACACCCACTTCAACAGAATCGCCATACATTTTAGCAACCAGCTCAACCAGCTCCTGCAAACCTTCTTCCGACACTGAGCTTAAGCTATCTATGGTCTCCATTTTTATGCTGTAGATCAATACATCACCTGACGGAACTTTCCATTGAAGCTGATACTTATCTTTTTGACATGCTATTAGCGAAAAACCTACAAATAAGAATAATACAACTTTTTTCAACATGTTTTTGGGTCTATTTTGGTTTAATGCAATAAATGTACACTATTATTTGCATTTTAGCAAAAAAAGGTTTTAGAAATTAGTGTATTTGTGTATTCGAAATTAGAAACTATAACTTAGCTTTTATCCAATATTCAGAACCATCAATCCTTCACCTACTAAAATTCAACTTACTTTTCTTTCTCAAAAGCAATCAGTTTGAAAGGCTCTCCAGTCTCAATGGAAAGATCTTCACCATCTTCTTTAGCATCAATACCGAATCGATGTTAGTAATCATGCATTTTGCCAAAAATTGTAAATTCCCCACTGTCTTTATCAAAAACAATTGAGGGCCTTTCATTTGTTCCAATAATTCTAAGTGCTTTCATAAATCCGCATTATCTGTGTTCCCTTTTTCACTAATATCTAGGATCTGGCTTAAAAGGCATCTTCGCCATTTTTTCAACCGTAATGCTGGGAAAATCAAACTCTTCGGTAATTGTTCCTAAAATTAAATAAACACCTTTTCCTGTAAAAGGATATTTTTTTAATGAGTTCGGAAAGTTTACCGAATCAAAAAACGCTCCTTTATAATCCAGAAAAGTGCCAAAATACATCACTTCACCTTGCGAAGTCCGTACATACTTGGTAGTGACCAGGTTACCCAGCATTCTTACTTTTTTGCCCACATGTTTAATCATCTCACCAGCCAAAACTTCACCCCTAAAACTGGTTTCCAGCATATCAAAAGCACTAAGCGATACAGAAAAATCAAGAAACTCAATCTCATCATAAGCGTCTTCGAGTTTTGACTGGCTAACATCCGGCAATTTAAACTCTTTACGTGGTGCCGAAAACAAGGTATTGGTTTGTGCAACCGATTTCGATTTCCCTATCAACAACCTGGCCTTCCAAAGCAATTTCACTTTTGAAATGCCAGTAAACCTAAAAGCATCAATTCTTATTAAAATAGTCAGCTGCTCTGTTGATGAGGGCACCCTGTCAATAAAATCTTCAAAATCCTTGTACAAGCCATTTTTTTGTCGTTCCGCCAAAAGGTTTTCAACAAAATTATGTTCAAGGTTAGCCACATGGATAAAACCAATATAAACATCGGTTCCCTTAATTGATGTTTTGTAAAAGCTATTGTTTACGCATGGTAAATTAACCGTAGCACCTGCCTTTTTTACCTCGTTAAAATAAACCCAGCGCTGATAAAAACCACCAAAATTATTAATCACAGCCACCATGAATTCAAGTGGGTAATGCGCTTTTAAATAAAGACTTTGGTAACTTTCAACCGCATACGATGCTGAGTGTGCTTTGGAAAAGGAATAGCCTGCAAAAGAATAAATTTGTCGCCAAATCTCTGCTGTCACCTCATCAGGATAGCCCCGTTGTTTGCAATTTGTAAAGAATTTATTTTTAATTTGTTCAAACTGGTGTTTAAAACGGGGTTTTCCACTCATTATCACTCGTAAAACATCGGCATCGGCCAAATCGAGCCCTGCAAAATGATAGCATATTTTCAACACATCTTCTTGGTAGACCATCACCCCGTAGGTTTCTTCCAATTGTTCTTTCATAATTGGGTGCAGGTATTTAAAATCGTTGGGGTGGTGAAAACGGTGAATGTATTCACGCATCATACCAGATTTTGCCACACCCGGTCGAATTATTGAACTGGCCGCAACAAGGCTAAGGTAATTATCGCACCGTAATTTTTTTAACAAGCCACGCATTGCCGGGCTTTCTACATAAAAACAACCATTGGTATCACTGGTTCTTAACAATTGTTTTACTTTTTGATCTTTTTTAAACTCATCTACCTGATGAGGATCAACATCAATTCTTTTGTTTGTTTTAATGATTTCTACTGCTTCATTAATGTGCCCAATTCCACGCTGACTGAGAATATCAAGCTTATCAAAACCAATTTCCCTGGCTACATACATATCCCACTGGGTAGTTGGGAAACCCTTAGGAGGAAAATCCAGTGCAGTATAATAAGTAATTGGCTTATCAGAAATTAAAATACCCCCTGCATGAATACTCCTGACATTAGGGAATTGCGCCATTTTCTGCCCCATATCAAAAACCTGCTTATGGATATGACTGTCGTTTTTTTTACCAACCGGATCCATGGTAAAAGCATCAATTTCTTCTTTGGGCAAACCATATACTTTGCCTAACTCACGAATAATAGACTTACCCTTAAACCGAGAGTTAACCCCCAGCAAAGCAACATGCCTTTTTCCATACTTTTTAAAAATATAATTTTGCACCTCATCCCTGTCTTTCCAAGAGTAATCAATGTCAAAATCTGGTGGTTCAGAGCGTTTGGTGTTTAAAAAGCGCTCAAAATACAAATCAAGCTCAATGGGATCTACATCAGTAATTTTTAAGCAATAGGCCACAATACTGTTTGCACCACTCCCCCGCCCCACGTGGTAAAAGCCTTTGCTCATTGAAAAGTTAACAATATCATGGGCAATTAAAAAATAGGAGGCAAATTTAAGTTCATAAATTACGGCCAACTCTTTTCTAAAACGGTCAATCGCTTTTTGATTATTTTTGCTATAGCGATAAGCAAAACCCTCTTGTGCAAGTTTGCCTAACAACATATTGTCATTATGCAGGCTGTCTGTAAAACATTTAAAATTTTTCTTTTCTTTAAAATTGAAATTAAAACTACACCTATTTAAAAGCTCTTGGGTGTTTTTAATAATGTGCGGATATTCCTTGTAAGCAGCTAACAATTGGTCCTTTGAATAGAAGGTTTCACTTTGTTTTGCAATATTTACTGGTTCTAGCTGGCTTAATAAAATATTATGCCCTATTGCTCTTAAATGTTGATGTAGTTCATATCCATTTTGCCCATAAAAGGTAGCAGGATTAAAAATCACCAATTTTTCTTTGTGCTGTTTTAATGAATAAATCTTGCTTATATTGTCTACACCTACTCCAATAAACTCGTTTTCTTTTAGGTTACATCTGGTTCTTTGTTCAAAAGGATAAATTACGTAAGCATCATTAAAACCAGGGGCATTGTGGCTGAGTTCAAGACCATCAACACTTCGTTTTGTCTGCAATTCATTGATTTCTCTGAAACCATCATTGTTTTTCGCCAGGCAGGTAAACAATCGCTCGTCACCGTTTCTAAAATCCATGCCTACAATTGGCTTAATATCATTTTCGAAAGCATGTTTTACAAAATCGAGTACACCTGTTGAGTTATTGATATCGGTAATAGCAGCACATTTGTAGCCATAAAGCTTTACCAATTCAATGATTTGCTCAATTGAAAGCGTACCATAATGCAGACTGAAATAGCTGTGGATGTTTTGAAACATAAAAGTAACTTACGAGTTTAACCCCCATTATGCAATTGCATAATTCGACAAAGAGCAACTAACTGATTTTCACGACAATTCAAAGAAACTTCACAACCCCATTTGGTTAAATCACTAAGTTGCTCTAAATCAGGATTTACCGGAGCTTGCCATTAGTTCACTTTGTTTAACTTCGTTGAGCTCGTCGTTCCTCCTCGGTTCTAATGCCTAATCCCGGTTTAAAGATACTGAAAAGTGGTGGTATTTGCCAAAAGATTAAGGTTAACCCTTCGACAAGCTCAGAGTGACAGGTCAAGTTTGAGGCTGAGGTTGAGAGCTGTTTTGAACAAAATTCAGAAAAGCGTCAATTTCTTGTTTTGTAGAATTTATTGGGATAGAAATGTTAACAAAATGATGCTCTAAAAAGTTATTCAACTTAAGAGGATAGTACTTTTTTGAAACAATAAACCCGTTTAAATCCAATTTTTCAATCAAATACTTGCCAAATTTTTCTTTTGGTGCAAAAAAAGCCAACTGATTGAAAAGTCCCTTCTTTTTTAAAAAGTGGTCAAGGGTATTTAACCCATGTTTGGTTTCTAATTCAGCAACAAAATAGCTTTTAAGCTCAATAACTTTCTCCTGCCAATTGTTTATATTTTCTAAAGCCCTTAACAATGCATGCTTAAAACCAAGAACCAACACAACATTCTTATTTTCAATAGATTGCAAAGCAAACTCCAGCTTACCAAATTGTTCATTGCTTACTGCCAGGCTCTCATTTACAAACAGACTACCAACCCCAACCGGACCGTTTATCAAACTTGCATCAAAGCTTAAAAAATCGATATCAATTCGGCTTAAATCAAGTTCGTATTTGCCAATCATCAGGCTTGAATCAAGATAAAAAAGGGCGTTGTGTTGCTTTGCAAGAGCAGCTATATCTTTTACTGGCAAAAGAACACCAGAAAAACTGTTGACATGCGACAGACTAATCAAGGTTTTTAATTCACTCTTTGCCAAAATGTTTTTTAAATCTTCCAGGTCAATCTCACCAAAATCGGAAGTTTTAAGCAAATAAAGTTCTACTTTTCCTGCTTCCTTTAACTGCCTAATGTACTTTAGTTTTGCTTCATCCT
This sequence comes from Bacteroidales bacterium, assembly GCA_050291445.1. Classification (GTDB taxonomy): domain Bacteria; phylum Bacteroidota; class Bacteroidia; order Bacteroidales; family NBLH01; genus NBLH01. The sequence goes on from JBNKJW010000264.1 coordinate 14,428, forward strand.
CAAATACTGAGGTCACAACCAATTTTACATCCAACAGCAAAACAGAAAGGTTAATTAGTTCAATAGCTGCTTGAAGAGTTCCATTCGTAAATGAAAGATGGAACGAATTGGCATTTAACTTTTCGTTAATTATACCTTTTATTTCTTCTGTTTCTGCCTCAATTTTATAATCACAACCAAAACCCGTAGGATTAGAATCCGCAAATTTTTCAACAGCACTGTTCATTGCCTCTTTCACTTCTTTGGAAAGTGGTGTGAATTGGTTGCTATTGAAGTTGATTCTGTTCATTTATCGAAAAGTGAATGAATAAACAGGCACAAGTGAGGACACTTGCGCCAGCGATTGTATTGGCAATAAGTATATTGGGAATTGGGATACTAATAAAATACACCAATAAACAAATACTCAGGCAACAGGTCTACATCATCGCCTCAATTTCGTCCATAATTTTCTTAGCCAGGGCATCAGCTGCTTCCATAGAGTTGCTTTCGGCATAAACCCGAATAATTGGCTCTGTATTTGATTTTCGAAGTTGTACCCACTCATTTGGAAAGTCGATTTTCACACCATCAATGGTATTTAAATCAACATCTTTTTCCAGGTAGCTCGCTTCTACTTTCCTCAAAATAGCATCAACATCTGTTGCAGGACTTAACTGAATTTTGTTTTTAGAAATAAAATAATCGGGGTATTGTGCCCTTAATTCTGAACATTTTTTGCCTGACTTTGCCAATTGGCTTAAAAACAAGGCAACACCAACCAAAGAATCTCTTCCATAATGCAATTCCGGATAGATTACACCACCATTGCCTTCGCCACCAATTACGGCATTGGTTTCTTTCATTTTGTTTACTACGTTTACCTCACCCACAGCAGCTGATGAATAGCTCATCCCATGCTGTTCTGTTACATCGCGCAAAGCACGGGTTGATGATAAATTAGAAACCGTATTTCCTTTTTTGTTTTGCAAAACATAATCGGCAATGGCAACCAAAGTGTATTCCTCGCCAAACATGCTTCCGTCTTCGTTTACAATGGCCAGTCTGTCAACATCAGGATCCACCACAAAACCTAAATCAGCTCCGGTTTCTTTAATTTTTGCTGAAATTTCAGTCAGGTTTTCGGGAAGTGGTTCCGGGTTGTGAGGGAAATTCCCGTTTGGTTCGCAATACAACTCCACTACCTGCTCTACACCAAGTTTTTTCAACAAGTAAGGTATTGCCAATCCACCTACCGAATTAACTGCATCAACTGCTACCTTAAAGTTGGCTTTTTTAATGGCTGCTACATCAACCAATGCAAGTTTCAGAATTTCATCAACATGTTTTTCCAAAGCATCACTTACCCTGATAATTTTCCCTAAATCAAAAACTTCGGCAAATTCAAAAGTTTCCTCTTCGGCTATTTTTAGCATTTCCTTACCTTCAGCATCCGAAATAAACTCGCCTTTTTCGTTTAGCAACTTTAGTGCATTCCATTGGGCAGGGTTATGACTGGCAGTAATAATAATCCCACCATTTGCTTTATGCCTTACAACCTCCATTTCGGTAGTTGGTGTACTGGCCAACCCAACATCAACAACATCTATCCCCAGCCCAGATAAAGTACCGGTTATCAACTGGTTAGCCATGGGTCCGGAAATCCTTGCATCACGCCCTACCACCATTTTCACCTTGCCAGTGCTGTTTTTATTCTTAATCCAATAGCCAAAAGCTGCTGTAAATTTTACAATATCTAAAGGGCTTAATCCTTCACCAGCTTTTCCACCAATGGTGCCACGTATACCAGAAATAGATTTTATTAATGTCATAATTTTATTCTTTTCTTGTTATATATTTAAACTTGTTTAATTTTAATTGACCAAATGCAATTTAACCTATACCTTCTACAAAGCAATTATTTTTTTAACTAAATGCCTCATTGAGGGTTTGTATGCAAAAATAAGTATATCATTCAGAATTATCCTATAAAAAAAAAGATATTGATTATTTATCATCATTAATCAAAACGAAGGCAACTATTTTCTCATTGAGCTTTGATTGAAACCATTTTTGGATTATATTTATATTCGTTATACAATTTCAAAATAACTAACCCGAATTACTATGATAGCTGATAAAATAACTGTAATTGGTGCAGGAAATGTTGGTGCAACTGTTGCCAATGTTGTTGCACTTAATGATTTAGCAAGAGAAGTTATCCTGGTGGATATTAAAGATGGTGTTGCTGAAGGAAAAGCACTGGATATTTGGCAATCGGCTTCTATTCACGACTTTAATACGCGTGTTGTTGGAGTAACAAACGATTATTTACGAACACGTGGCTCGAGTGTGGTTGTTATCACTTCAGGACTACCACGTAAACCGGGTATGTCGAGAGACGACCTGATTAAAACAAATGCCCAGATAGTTAGAGAGGTTACTGAAAATGCTGTAAAATACTCACCTGATGCAAACTTTATTGTTGTATCTAATCCACTTGATGTAATGACCTACGCGGCATTCCTATCGGCTCGCAAACCAGCAAATAAGGTGTTTGGGATGGCTGGCATATTAGATACAGCCAGGTACCGGGCCTTTTTAGCCGAAGCATTGGATGTATCACCCAAAGGGGTGCATGCCTTACTTCTTGGTGGTCATGGCGATACGATGGTTCCACTACCATCGCATACCTCGGTAAGTGGTATACCTTTAGGCGAATTATTGGGTAAAGACCAGATTGCCAAAATAGTTGAACGAACAAAAAAAGGTGGCGGCGAGCTAGTTGGCCTGATGGGAACCTCGGCCTGGTATGCTCCAGGGGCTGCTGCAGCACAGATGGTAGAAGCCATTGTTCGTGATCAAAAACGCATTTTCCCATGCTGCACCTTGCTAAATGGCGAATACGGGTTAAAAGATGTATTCCTTGGTGTTCCGGTAATACTAGGTAAACATGGAGTAGAAAAAATAATTGAAATGGACTTGGACAAGGAAGAAAAAGAACAGCTAAAGGCTTCATCAAAAGCTGTTAAAGGTGTTATGAAAGCACTGGATGATATGAAAATGTTTTAAAATATTTAGCAAAAACATAAAGAAGCTGTCTCAATAGTCATTAAATTATTGGACATTGAGCACTTCGACTAGCTCAGTGTGCCACCTGTCGAAATGTATAACATTCTAGTAATAAAAACATGCTTCGACAAGCCTGGTTGCTGAGCTTGCCGAAGTACAGCGTCCAATATCCAATTTTGAGACAGCTTTTTATTTAACCCAGGTTAAGTTGCCAGATCCTTTTTCTGGGTCAAGCAATATTTCTAGGGATCTGTAATTTCACATATAGATTTAGCAAATGCTCAAGCCGTAGGGCTTTTCATTTTTTGCTTGATCAAAAAACGAAACAACTTAGGCAACGCCGATCTCACGTGGTTCTGAAAGAACGAGTAAAAAAATCAAGGCTCCACAAAAAATCTCCCCCACCTTTTGCAAAGTCTAAGTGCGTCCGGGTGATTTTCGGACAAGTCCTCAACTTCCCGGTCTTACTAAGACTTTGCTTCTAGCTGTGAAAGATTTTTCATGAGGCCAGAGGAAAACGACATTTTCAAAGACCATCAATCAATATTAATCTAATTATAAACTTTATGGGATTTATTTGCTATTAGATAATTAGGATTTAGGATACTCTTGTTTAGTGCTCAACCTATTTTTGATTTGCTCCAATTTTCTCATGTTGGTGCGCAACAAAGCCGATAACGCCCCCACCAACAACTCCTGCACCCAAAATTGGCCCATAAGTTTTTGCGATAATTGCATAGGGTAAACTTAAAAGAACACCAATTAACAGTCCCGACACCCATTTTGGCACTTGCCAATCAGTTGTAAATATCAACACCCCCATTATTAACCTGTTAATAAACGCGCTGATAATAGCAAGGTTCTTGTCTGGTATTTCCAGAAAAAACATAGGAGCAACATCTAAAATTGCAAACACAAGGCCAGCAATTAAGCCAAATTTAATTTTTCGCATAATTAATTATTGATTTTTTGAGATTGATAAAATAAGTATTTAGTTTACGTTCAGCTTCCAGCCACCATAGTGTCCAAAATCCACCACAGCTTTTGGTACTGAAACCTTTTCTTTAGCAGGTACGATAGGTTCAATTAAATGCCTGCCTTCAGCATTAGGGTCTTTAATTGTATTTGCAACCGGATAGGCATTCATCAAATGCGCAGGATAAGGGTATAAATATCGAATTGCGTCTGCTAAAGGTAAATTGTTATTCAACCAGGCTAATTCCCTGTTTCTCTGCAAAATAACCGGCTGTCTTTCCTGACCAAGTTTTGTTAACAACTGGTTGGCAACTGTTGTAATAATTGAAAAGGAGTATAATTCTTTTCCTTCTTCATCTTTCCATACATCCCAAAGCCCCGCAAAAGCAAAAGGCCTGATTTTATCTTTTAAGTAAACAACATGAGGTTGTGCACTGCCATCAATACCAACAATAAAAGCATCGGCAATTACCAGGCATCGTTGCGAACGGATTTGTTTTTGAAAAGCCTTTTCGTGAATAATGGCCTTTGCCCCTGTATAATAAGGATCGTTATCTCTATTTCTATTGCCTTCAACACGTGCATTTAGCAGGCTCAGTTTTTCTTTGGCAAAAAAAGGGGTCATCCCAAAATTAAAAAACTGTAGCAGCTTAGGATGCTCATTAGTAATTACAGGAGCCAAATTACCCTTGCTAATATTATAGGATGATTTGTAATTATTTACAACGCTGTCATCCAGGTTAAAGCGCTTTTCAATAATCGATATTTTTTGTGCGCAGATATAACGTTTACACATAGTTTTTAAATTTTAGTACTGAATCTAAACAAGTATGCAAATCACCTTCGGTGAGCTTCCTCTGGTTGTTTTGTGTACCAGAAAGAG
>JBNKJW010000265.1:0-18252 GCA_050291445.1 Bacteroidales bacterium
ATTATATTTTAAACATCCAGGCTGACAAGTTTACTGTTACTCTTGAAATTGTGTCACTGCTAACTTTTAACTTACAAGAACAGTCAAGAGTCTGAATATCAACTGTTTAATCATCTTGCGCATACTTACACCGACTGCCGACTGAATACTGTCAACTGAATACTGTCTTACCAATCCTTCTCTTTTTTAACTTTTTTCCCTTTTATTCTTTTCAGTTTGTCCTGCACATCTTTTTCGTTATTCTCAATGACTTCAAGCAAGCGCAAAGCATCTTCTTTTGATATTTGGTTCGGATTTGGTTTAGTTTGCTGTTCCTCTTCCGAGTCAGGTGTTCCATCATTATCTGAATCTAAATCACGGTAATCAGGCGTTCCATCCTTATCGGTATCCTGGGGGTCTTTTGGGTTTTGTCCAGCCTCTTCCGAATCTGACTTTCCATCATTATCCGAATCGTTGTCTTTATAATCTGGTTGGCCGTCCTGGTCTGTATCTCTTGGTTTGCCTGGATTATCACCCTTCTCAGTTTTGTCAGGAATACCATCACCATCACTATCATCCTTGGTTGGGTTATTTTGATTCTGTTGGTTTTTATCCTGATTATTCTGGCCATCCTTGTTCTGATCCTGCTTGTTTTTATCCTGATTTTTATCCTTGTTTTTATCCTTGTTCTTATTTTTTTGGTTTTCCAGTAGTTTTTTTAGTTTTTGGGCATAACTTAAATTGTATTTGGTTTCTCTGTCGGTAGGATTGTTTTTAAGCGACTTTTTAAACGCTTCAATGCTTTTATCCAGTTGTTTAATACCTTCGTCTAACTTTTGCTCAGAAAGTGGCTTTTTGGCCTTTTTTAGCTCGCTATTTCCAATGTTATGATAAATTTTGGCCAGCTTGTCCTTTTCGGTTGTTCGGTTAGCCAATCTCGAAAACTCTTTAATGGCCTCATCATACTTTTCCTGCTTATAAAATGCATCGCCAAGATTAAAGCCTGCTTCAAACGAATTTTCATTTTTTTCAAGCGCCTTTTGGTAAGAAACTTCAGCATTTCCAAAGCTGGCTTCATTGTATTCATTAACACCTTGTCTGATATATCTTCTTTCGTGTTGGGCTTGTGTTGTTCCAACTCCCGATAAAATTATAATAATGGCTATTAAATATCTCATAATTAAATCTTTATAAAATTACTATCGAAGGTCGAAAACCTTAAGTTTTTCCAGTTTTTTGTTTTTTCTGTTAAGAATAACATAGTCAAGCAATAGCAATAAAATTGCCAAAAAAATCAGGTATTGAAAAACGTCCTCATACTCATCGTAAACAACCGATTCCATCTCCATTTTATCCAATTTTTCAATCTCTTCGTAAAGGGCATTCAGTCCAATTCTCATATTATTTGCCCTTATGTATTTTCCTTCAGCAGCATTGGCAATTTCTATCAGCATCGATTCGTCCAATTTGGTCATAATTACACTCCCTTGGTTATCTTTTCGATAGTTTGAAGTACCTTCAAGTGGAATTGGCGTTCCTTTAGTATCGCCTAAACCTATTGTGTAAATTACAATGCCTTTTTCGTGTGCTTCTCTGGCAGCCTCTACCGGGTTATCTTCGTGGTTTTCGCCATCGGTTATAATAATTAAGGCTTTATTTGTTTCATTATCAGGGCTGTACGATTTAGTTGCCAGCTCAATGGCCTGACCAATCGCTGTGCCTTGTTCTTGTATCACATTTGTAGAAAGCGTGGACAAAAGCATTTTTGTTGCTGTATAATCAGTTGTTACAGGTACCTGGGTATAGGCATTTCCGGCAAAAACAATCAATCCAATCTTGTCATTATCAAGGTTTTCCAGCATTTTACTAATCGATCGCTTAGCTGCTTCAAGCCGATTGGGTTTAATATCTTCGGCAAGCATACTGTTCGAAACGTCAAGAGCAATAACAATTTCTACACCTTCGGTGGTTACCTCGCGCAATTTTGAACCAAATTGAGGTCTGGCAACTGCCACTATTACTAGAAACAAAACAGTAAGAATAATTCCAAATTTAATCCCACCACGCCTTTTTGAAACAAGTGGCATAAGTTTGTAAATTACACTGCTATCGCCAAAGCGTTCAAGTGATTTTTTCTTACTAATTTGAGTAAAAATATAAATCAGTAGTAGTACCGGGATGACCAGTAGTGCATATAAAAATAATGGATTTGCAAACTGCATCTTATCTTTTTTTCTTAAATTAAAACATCTTAAGGTATGGTTCTTAAAACAGTATTTCTGATAATAATATCAAAAATCAGTAACAAAGCTACGATAATTGCCAGTGGTAAAAATTCATCGTTTTTACTACTAAACTTTTTTACTTCAACTTTCGATTTTTCTAACTTATCAATTTCTTTGTAAATGTTGATTAATTTTTGATTATTTGTTGCCCTAAAGTATTTTCCATCAGTTATTTGTGATATCTGTTTTAAAGTTTCTTCATCAATCTCCACCTCTTGGTTCTGGTACTGGATACCAAACATAGTTTGCACCGGATAAGGGGCAAAACCATTTCTTCCAACACCAACAGTGTATACCCTTATTCCAAAGTTAACAGCTATTTGAGCTGCTGTAATAGGGTCGATTGAGCCACGGTTGTTAACCCCGTCAGTTAAAAGTATAATGACTTTACTTTTAGCCTCGCTTTCTTTTAGGCGGTTAATTGCGGTAGCCAATCCCATTCCAATGGCTGTTCCGTCTTCAATCATGCCTTGTTTGATGTCTTTAAACAAGTTGATTAATACTGCATGGTCGGTGGTTAATGGGCACTGGGTAAAACTTTCGCCACTAAAAATTACCAGGCCAACCCGGTCATTTTCGCGCCCCGAAATAAACTCCATGGCCACATCTTTTGAAGCCTCAAGGCGGTCCGGCTTAAAATCACGGGCAAGCATACTGCTTGAAATATCAAGGGCAATTACAATATCGATACCTTCGGTAGTTGTATCTTCCCAGTTATTGGTTGATTGTGGCCTGGCCAATATAATAATTAATAAAATAACTACCAGTACCCGTAAGCCAAATAAAAAATGCCTTAAAAAATGCTTAAAAGTATATGGCGGCGTTTTAAATGCCCTTAAACTTGATATTTGAATTGTTGCATGGTTTTTTTTATCTTTTAGTATGTACCATACAATCATCGGGATAACTACTATTAGCCCATATAAAAATTCTGGATTTTTAAAAACAATGTTTCCCATTATTTAGTCAGCGTTTTTCTCTTCAGTTAGTGTTACAGGATTGTTTTGATTACTAATTTTTTGCTTATTAACTCCTTGTGGTTGAATTTGTTGTACCACTTTGGTTTTTTCAACCAGTTGATAGGCGTCTTTTAAGCACAAATCATTTTCCGATGGCAAAGGTTTAAATTTGGCAAATTTTGCCAAATCTGCCGTCGACAGCAATTGATTTAACTTGTTAAACAACTCATCGTCAAGCAATTTATTTGCCTTTACAGAATCTAATAACTCATGACTGGTTAACTCAAAAGTTGCAATATGGTACCTGTTTTCAAGGTATTCTCTGATAATTTCAGTAAGTTCTGAATAGTATTGCTTTTCTTTGCCTGCTTGCCAAAGTTTTTTTGCTTTCAGTTCATCTAAATCCCTAAAAGCAATAATATGTGCTGGTTCTTTTGGTTTTTCAGGTTTTCTTATAAAAGGCTTATCCTTGCTAGCCCTAACCACAAAAATTATTACTAAAACAATGGCCACAACTGTAGCAAGGGCAAGTAGGATGATCCATCCAAAACGTTCCCAAAATTCCTTAAAATCAAATGGTGTATTTATAGGTGGTTTAACATCAAATACCTTTAGTATTTGGGCAGTATCAATTTGTGCTAACTCTGTAGAGTCTATTTGAATATCAGCAACACTCAGGATCAATTGTTTCGAAAACAGACTATCTTCACCATGCTTAAAAACAAAAGGCGGAATTTGAAAAATACTATCATCAAAAGCAGTAATTAATACCCTTTGCGTGGCAATTATTTTGTTGTTGGCAATTTGGGTATCTATGCTATTTATTTTTAATACATCAATTCCTTTTATGATGGTGTCCCTTATTTCAGGAAAACTAACCACTTCGTCCTTTGGTTGCTCTACAGATAAATTAAGCCATGTTTGATCACCAATTTCAATGGCAATGGAATCAATTTTGGCACTCACTTTTACGTTTTGCGAATGCAAAGAAAAAGCCAGCCCGAAAAACAAAAAACTATTTAAAATATATTTTAAATTCATAGAAATGTAATTAACTAATTGTTAATCAATTTATTACCGTTGCTTAAAAAGTTGAAGAAGAGGTTTTACATAATCTTCATCAGTGCCAATTCGCGCATTATCAACCCCTGCTCGTGTAAATGTGTCTTTTAGCTTTTTATTTGCTGCCAACCAGGTTTCTTTGTATTGTTTTCGTATCCCAAAACTAGAAGTATCTAACCACATAAACTGGTTGGTTTCGGCATCGCGAACTTTAACAAGACCAACATTTGGTAATTCTGCTTCCCTTTTATCATAAACATGAAGCGCAATAACATCATGCTTATAATTGGCAATTCTTAAGGCATCATAAAAACCTTCATCAATAAAATCTGAAATTACGAAAGAAGTGGTCTTCTTTTTCTGCACATTGGTCAGATATCTCAATGCCTCAGCTATATTTGTTCCTTTACTTTCAGGACGAAGGTCGATTAACTCTCTGATTATATGAAGAATATGCTTTCTTCCTTTTTTTGGAGGGATGTATTTTTCAATTTTGTCACTAAAAAAAATAACCCCGATTTTATCATTATTCTGAATTGCAGAAAAAGATAGAACAGCTGCAAGTTCTGTAATTAGTTCCCGTTTAAGCTGTTTCTGAGTTCCAAATTCTTTTGAATCGCTCATGTCAATCAACAGCATCACTGTAAGCTCCCTTTCTTCTTCAAAAATCTTGACATAAGGGTGATTAAACCGCGCAGTAACATTCCAGTCAATATTTCTGATGTCGTCGCCATATTGATACTCCCGTACTTCGCTAAACGTCATACCCCGCCCTTTAAAAGCACTATGGTACTCTCCTGCAAACACATGGTTGGATAATCCGCGTGTTTTTATCTCAATTTTTCTTACTTTTTTTAATAGTTCCGAAGTTTCCATGTTTTGAAATTCGTGTATTAGAAATTGAAAATTAGCTTTACTAAACTTTAATTTTCTACTAACTACTTATTTTACAATAGATTATGGAACCTCTACGGTATTTAAAATTTCGCTAATAATTTCTTCCTGGCTAATGTTTTCAGCCTCAGCCTCGTAGGTTAAGCCAATTCGATGGCGCAATACATCATGGCACACAGCTCTAACATCTTCAGGAATAACATAGCCCCGACGTTTAATAAAAGCATAGGCTTTTGATGCCAATGCAAGGTTGATACTTGCCCTTGGTGAACCTCCAAAACTAATTAAGCTTTTAAATTTACTTAAATTATAATCTTCGGGGTTTCTGGTAGAGAAAACAATATCAAGGATATAACGCACAATTTTTTCATCCATATACACTTCGCCGACAATTTCCCTGGCTTTTACAATTTCTTCTGCTTTAAGCACCTTGTTTGCTTTTGGAAAAGATTTTGCAAGGTTTTCGCGCATTATCAATTTTTCCTCATCAAACTTAGGGTAGTTTATAATAGCTTTTATCATAAAACGATCTACCTGTGCTTCGGGAAGTGGATAAGTACCTTCCTGTTCAATAGGGTTTTGGGTTGCCAAAACCAAAAATGGCTCTTCCAGTTTAAAAGTTTCTGAACCAATAGTAACTTGTCTTTCCTGCATTGCTTCTAACAAAGCACTCTGCACCTTTGCTGGCGAACGGTTGATCTCATCAGCCAATACAAAGTTGGAGAAAATAGGCCCTTTTTTAACAAGAAATTCTTCTTTCTTTTGGCTATAAATCATTGTACCAAGCAAGTCGGCCGGTAACAAATCAGGGGTGAACTGTATTCTACTGAATTTAGCATCAATAGTGGTTGCCAGAGTGTTTATTGCCAGCGTTTTAGCCAGCCCGGGAACCCCTTCAAGCAAAATATGCCCCCTCGACAATAGCCCAATTAAAAGACTTTCTACTAAATGCTGTTGACCAACTATTACCTTGTTCATTTCCAGTGTTATAAGGTCAATAATTGAACTTTCTTTTTGAATTCGTTCGTTTAATTCTCTAATGTCAACTGTTTGATCCATAGTTTATTATAATGTTTAAGTTGAGTTTTTTCTTGCCAAGCAAATGTATTAATAGTGAATTCCAATTCCAAAGGCTTTAAGGAAAATTAAAATAAGATTTAACACTTTTTAACTTACTAGCGTCATTTAGGAAATAAAACTTAGTATAATTGCCCTAATAATCTCGTATATGGCAAAAAAAAACTCCGTGATAGATCATCCGGAGTTTTTACTATTGGTTTTTCAATTTTACTATTTCATTCCTTTGTCAGCAATTGAAGCTATTTTACCATCAGCCCAGCAAATGTCATACATTCTGGTAATTCCTGCTGCAAATTCTACAGAGTAACAATCGCCTTCTTTTCCGGTAACTACAGGATCTTTCAAATCATACATTCCCATATCATTTTCCTTTACTTCGTCACTGGCACCAAATTTTTCTAATGCAGCAGTCACATCATCGGAAGTACCTTTAATCATACCAACAAATTCAGTCATTTCTGGAGACAATTCAACATCGGAACCTCCACCTCCACAGCTTGTAAAAGCAAAGGTTAATGCCAAAACTACAAATAGTGATAAGATTGATTTTCTCATTGTTTCTTTTTTTAGTTAATAATCTACTCAAATATAAAAGCAATTTTGTGCATTTACAAAATTTAATGGTTTAAAATTCTTTTAAATAAGCATGCAATTATTAAACTTTTAGGGTTTCACCTTCCGATTTGGCAATTACAACCGCACCGCAACTATCACTCCATACATTAACTGAAGTTCTGAACATATCCAGCAATCTGTCAACCGAAATTATCAGGCCGACCCCTTCAAGAGGAAGCCCAACTGCTGTTAATATAATAGTCATCATTACCAATCCGGCCATTGGAATACCAGCTGCGCCTATTGAAGCTAATAGCGCTGTTGCAATTACAATAATGGTTTCTATTATACTTAATTCAATACCATAAGCCTGAGCAATAAAAAACACAGCAACTAACTCGTAAAGGGCTGTACCATCCATGTTTATTGTAGCTCCTAATGGCAAGGTAAAGCTTGATATTTTATTAGAAACCCCACTTTTTTCATTAACAGAACTCATTGTTATTGAGAGTGTTGCCCCAGAGGAAGAAGTTGAAAAGGCGGTCATTAAAGCACTTCGCATGGCTTTAAAGTGTGCCCATGGGTTAGCTTTAAAACCAAATTTTAAGATCAGCGGTAAAGTAATCGATGAATGAAATGCCAATGACAATAAAACTGTAATCATATATTCTCCCATGCTAACTGCAAGTTTTCCTAAATCAGGGGTATCGGCTACAACTACAGCAACAATTCCTAAAATGCCTAATGGGGTAAACCTAATAATAAAATTGGTCATTTTCATCATTACCTCAAAGGCAGAGTTGAAAAAATTGGTCATAAAAATGCGGTATTTATCAGTAACCCTGGTGATAAAAAAACCAAACAAAATAGAAAAGAAAATAATTGAAAGCATATGGCCTTCAACAAAAGATTTAAAAACGTTAGTGGGGACAATATGCATCAAGGTATCCGAGAAGGAAACCCCGCCTTTATCAAAACTGTCTACTGTACTTTTAAGGCCAATATCAACACCAACTCCTGGCCTAATGATATTAACAAAAAACAAACCAATTAAGATGGCTAAGGTGCTGGTTATCATATAGTAAAGCATGGTTTTTACTCCTAACCTTCCCAGGTTATCAGCATTACCAATGTTTGCAACACCCGAAATAATTGAGGTTAAAATAAGTGGGACAATTATCATTCTAAGTGCCCGCATAAACAATTCTCCCATCCAGCTAACATAAGGAAGATAAGCATTGTATTTAGCCGATTCAACTATCTTAGTTTCATATTGCTTGTATAGTTCCGGACCCAAAAAGGGTTTGAGCCTTTTTAAAAACTCCGCTTCCGTTTCTTCAAAATCTCTTCTTTCTGATTGCAGGGCTTCGATTAATTCGGTTGGTGCCTCCTTTTGTTCAAGTTTAGAAATGGTCTCGTCGGTAATTTTGTAAGTGCTTGGAAAAATTACGCCAAAAACAACCCCTAATATCAGGCCAATAAGAATTTGCCAGTGTAGTTCAAGTTTCATAATAAATAATGGAGAAAATGTTTGATAGCGTAAACATACAAATTTTCTTTGAATCCAAATAGAAACTTTATGAACAAAACAAAAAAGGAAGACCATGGCCTTCCTTTTTTTGTTTCAATTTTGTGAATGTCTTTTTATTCCGAAACTACCTCGAATGGAATTTCAGCTTTGATTTCTCTGTGAAGTTTAACAATAGCAATGTATTGTCCAACTTCTTTAACAGTATCTTTAATCGAAATTTTCTTACGATCAATTTCAAAGCCTTTCTTTACAAGTTCGTCGGCAATTTGGATGGTATTAACAGAACCAAAAATTTTGCCGGTAGTACTTGTTTTAGCACCAACAGTAATTTTAACATCCTTCAGTTTTTCAGCAATCTCAATTGCGTCATTTTTAATTTTTTCCTCTTTATGAGCTCTTTGCCTTAGGTTTTCCTCATGCACCTTTTTTGCTATTTTTGTAGCAAGAATAGCATAGCCTTGAGGAATTAGGTAATTTCTACCGTAACCTGCTTTAACGGTAACTATGTCATCAGCAAGCCCTAAATTTGCAATATCTTGTTTTAATATAATTTCCATAATATCGTTTTTTAAAGCTTATTTTAATAAATCGGTAACGTAAGGCAGAATAGCGATATGGCGTGCCCTTTTGATTGCCTGAGAAACTTTACGTTGATACTTCAATGAAGTTCCGGTAATTCTTCTAGGTAAAATTTTACCTTGTTCGTTTAAAAACTTTTTAAGGAAAACAGGATCTTTGTAATCAACATATTTGATCTTATTTTTCTTAAAACGACAATATTTTTTTCTTTTTACCTCTACGGTTGGAGGCGTTAAATATCTAATTTCTGATTGATTCTGAGCCATTTTAATCCTCCTTTTCTTCTTTTTTGTTCATTCTACGTTTTTTCTCGCTATATTCTACAGCATATTTATCCATTTTCATGGTTAAGAAACGAATTACTCGCTCATCTCTTCTAATTTGAATTTCTAGTTTTTCAATGAGTGCTCCTTCTGCCTCGAATTCGAAAAGGTGGTAAAAACCAGTCGATTTATGCTGAATCGGGTAAGCTAATTTTTTAAGTCCCCAGTGCTCTTCGTGAACCATATTAGCTCCTTGCTCAGACAAGAATTTTCTGAATTTTTCTACCGTCTCCTTCATCTGTGCATCAGACAAAACGGGAGTTACAATGAAAACGGTTTCGTAACGATTCATACTCTAATTTTTAAATTAATAGTTATTTTGAGGGCGCAAAAGTATGAATTATTTATTAGTATTCAAATAAAACAATCACTTATTTATTGAAAAACTGCATGTTATATCAATTATTTGTTGAAAATAAATCGCTTCCTTAATAAATTGTTAAAAAGTAATAGAATGATACAAGTCTTTAATTAATATTTGTTTACAGTAAAAATAGTATCCAATTTCTTTTTTTTAAAAACTTAATCTTTATAAATACATTTAATAATTATATTTTTGTGGTAAAATGAAGATCTAAATTCATGGAAAACTTTATAGTTTCAGCAAGAAAATACCGACCAGGAACATTTGGTTTTGTCGTTGGGCAAAAATCAATTACCTCAACCTTAAAAAATGCCATAAAAAACAATCATATGGCACAAGCCTATTTATTTTGTGGGCCCAGAGGAGTTGGTAAAACAACATGTGCAAGAATTTTTGCCAAAACAATTAACTGCCAAAATATCAGCGAGGATATTGAGCCTTGTAATGAATGTGAATCTTGTAAATCATTTAATAGTAACCGCTCATTAAATATTCACGAGCTTGATGCAGCTTCAAACAATTCTGTGGATGATATCAGAAACCTGATTGATCAAGTTCGCATCCCCCCGCAAGTAGGCAAAAGAAGTGTTTATATCATCGACGAGGTACACATGCTTTCAACCCAGGCATTTAATGCATTTCTGAAAACGCTTGAGGAACCTCCTGCACATGCTATTTTTATTTTAGCAACAACTGAAAAACATAAAATTATTCCTACTATTCTTTCAAGGTGCCAAATATTTGATTTTAACAGAATTGGCGTTGAAGATATTGCAGATCACTTGGCCTATGTTGCTAAAAGCGAAGGGGTTGAAGCAAGTCACGATGCATTGAACATAATAGGGCAAAAAGCGGATGGGGCAATGAGAGACGCCCTTTCTTATTTTGATCAAATTGTCAGTTTTTCAGGCAATAAAATTACTTATGAAAATGTAATCGAAAACCTTAATGTACTTGATTATGAGTACTATTTTTCGTTGGTTGAATCGTTTTTAAACAATGATTTTGCAAACGCCCTGCTTATTTTTAATGATATATTGAATAAGGGCTTTGATGGGCATCATTTTATTACTGGCTTATCAAAGCATTTTAGAGATTTATTAGTAAGTAAAGACCAAAATACGGTTAAACTTTTGGAGATAGGAGAGGGGATCAAAGAAAAATACAGGAAACAGGCAGCTGACTGCCCTTTGCCATTCCTTTTTCAGGCCTTAAATATTGCCAATGCATGTGATTTATCATATAAAGCCAGCCAGGATAAAAGGTTGCAGGTAGAGCTGGCGCTGATAAATACAGCTAAAATAACTTTGCAGGCAGCTCAACCCGTTGTCAATCAAACCAATAATGAATCTGGGAAGACAGCTGAAAAAAACGCCCAGGAAAACACTGTTTCGGATAGCACAAAAACGAATGAGCAATCGAGTACTAAAAAAATGAGCTCAATATCTATAAAGGGTGCATTAAAAGGTGAAGGTTTAAAAAAAAAGGTAATTGAAGAAACTCAGGATAAAGTTGAAGAGCCTGAGAAAGAATACATTACAACAGATTTCAGCAATGAGCAACTAATTGGAGTTTGGCAGCAGTTTGCAACTTCAATAAAAACCGATAAACCACGAATTTACAGCATACTAAATGCAGCAAAACCGGAGAAGAAATCAATCAAGGAAATCCAATTTACTGTTAAAAACACGCTGCAAAAAGATGCTATAGAAAAAATTGAATCGGAATTAATGATTTTTGTTTCGGATAAACTAAAAAATAATAAGTTGAAATTAACAATTGAAATTATTGAATTAGAAGAACAAAAGCATCTTTATACCGACTCAGATAAATACAAATACCTGACCGAGAAAAACGCAAATTTAAATAAACTAAAACAGCAGTTCAACCTTGATTTTTAGGATAATAAGTTGTTTTTTTGAAAAAAAATATGTTATTTGCTAGAAAATAGTTTTTCTACCACCTGTTTGTTTTGTGATATAATTTCATAGTTATCTCCTGAATAGTTTGGAACAATTATTCATATAGGTATGTTTTTGAGCATTTTTACTTTAAAGATAAACAAAGTTAACTTTAACAAGGAGTACTTTGGTATTAACATCTGAATGATGAAACAGTTTATATTGGCTGTAGGCTTTTTGTTGTATGGAGGGAATCTGTTTTCCCAACCATGGTTAAACCATTTGCCAAAACAAAAGTCAAATAGTGTCAGGCATAATTTTTACGATATTCAAACAGCATTTAGCAGCTATTGGAGTAATAAAAAAATTGAAAAAGGAAAGGGGTATAAACAATTTAAACGCTGGGAGGCATTTATGTTGCCCCGGGTATACCCTCTGGGTTATTTCCCAACCAGTCAAACCTGGCTCGAATATCAGAAATTAAGGGCTAAGAACACAAAAAGTACTGTTGTTTCAGACTGGAAGCCTCTAGGGCCTAACGTGGTGCCCAATGATAATAATGGAAACCCAAGTGGGGTTGGCAGAGTTAACTGCATTGCTTTTCATCCTTCAAATACCAATATTATTTATGTTGGTGCCCCTGCCGGAGGACTTTGGAAGTCAGTAAATGGTGGAGGAACATGGAGTACCACAACCAATGAATTAAGTTCTCTTGGGGTATCCGATATTGCAATAAACCCTGACAACACAGATATTATGTATATTGCTACCGGAGATGGTGATGCAGGTGATACATACAGTATTGGAGTGTTACAATCTGTTGATGGAGGTGATACCTGGAAAGCTACTGGTTTATCCTCCAATCTTGTCGAGAATATTGTTATCAGGCGACTAATTATTAACCCAAGCGACCCAAGTATACTTTTAGCAGCAACAAGCCAGGGTATTTATCGAACCAATAATGCTGGTGCTGATTGGACAAATGCTCAGCCAGGTCATTTTAAAGACCTTGAATTCAACCCTGCAAACCCCGATATTGTTTATGCTGCAAGATATGGGGCAAATAGTTCCCGATTTTATAAATCTGAAGACGGTGGTGTTAGCTTTGAACAAATAAATACCGGTGTGGATTTATCTGAAACCTATCGGCTTGAGTTGGCAGTAAGCGGCGTTGATAACCCCGATATAATTTATGCACTGTATAGTGAACGAGAAAATGATGGCTTTCATTCATTATGGAAATCTGAAAATGCAGGAAATAATTGGACGAAAGTATATGATGCATCAAAGAAAAATCTGTTAGGATGGAAAAACGATGGTTCCGATATTGGCGGACAAGGCTGGTACGATTTATCATTAGCCGTTTCACCATTTGATGCCAAAGAGGTATCTATTGGTGGTGTAAATGTATGGAAATCAGTTAGTTCTGGCTCTGAGTGGAATTTGGTTGGCGATTGGGAAGGTACCACATCTGCATACATTCATGCTGATCATCATTGCCTGGTTTATAGTTCTTCATCAGTTTTATACAGTGGTAATGATGGAGGTATCTATAAAACAAATAATGGTGGGGAAACATGGTTGGATATTAGTAATGGATTAGACATTTTGCAAATTGACAGAATAGGCACTTCACAATTCGATCCTACTTTAGTAATAGCTGGTAGCCAGGACAATGGCACCATGAAATACAATAATTTTGATGAAAGTTGGGTGCAGATTTATGGTGGTGATGGAGCTGAATGCATTGTTGATAAAAATGATAAAAAAAACCTCTATATATCCTATGTAAATGGTGATTTTCAAAGATCGACTGATGGTGGTTTAACTTTTGCTTCAATAAAACCAAATGAAGTTGATGAAGGGGCATGGCACACCCCATTAGTGATGAACCCGGAGAACAGCAACATTTTGTATTGTGGTTTTAATGATGTTTGGAAATCAACAAACAAAGGAGATAAATGGGACAGGATATCCATGAATCTTAGCAATGCTGAGTCATTAACTCAACTTGCAGTTGCACCATCAAATACAAACTATATTTATGTATCCACCGGAACAAGGCATTGGGTTACAAAAAATGGTGGACTAACCTGGGTGGAAATTATAAGTTCAGATTTACCCAACTTGTATTTGAAATATTTTGCCATTGCAGATAATAACCCAGAGAGAATTTGGGCGGTTTTTTCGGGATTTGAAGAGGGAAAAAAGGTTTATTTTTCTGAAAGAGGGGGAGATAGCTGGATCAACGTTTCAAAAGGTTTGCCTAATGTCCCTGCGAATTGTATTATTAGAGAAAGGCAATCGAACGACGTGCTGTACTTGGCTACCGACATTGGTGTTTTTTATCGCGATGCCTCAAAGGAAAGTTGGGAACGATTTAATAGTAATCTGCCCAACCTTGTGGTTAGCGAACTTGAAATTCAATATACAGATGCTCTTTTACGGGCAGGCACAAGGGGACGTGGGCTATGGGAAACAACGATAACTCTTAGTAACCCTGATGCACCATATATTGTTAGCGCTAGTATAACACCAGCAGGTAACCAAATTGAGTTATTATTTAACAGGCCAATGATGGACCCAACTGGCAAGCAGGGCGAATTTGTCGTAAACGATGGAGATCCAGTACCACCAACATCAATTCAGTTAAAAGAAGGTACCAATAATGTTTACATTATTACCCTACCTGTTGAAGTTAATGAAGGTGGCATTGTAACTGTTTCATACACAGAGGGTAGCGTGCTTTCTCTTGAAGGGGAAAAGTTGTCATCTTTTGTTAATAAAGGGGTTGAAAATAACCTTGGCTCTACCATATTTCCTGTTGATGAAACGAATTCAATCAAAGTATTTCCAAATCCAAATAATGGTACTTTTGTAGTAGAGTGCAGGTTCAATAAGTCAACTCAGGTTTTAATTAAATTGATTAGCTTAAATGGCCAACTTGTTTACCAAAAGGAATTTAGGACAAATCAATATCAGCTTAAACAAAGCGTTTCAATTCCTGAAAATATAAAGGGGACATTTTTGCTTGTGGTTGAAGGAGGGAATAACAAATATCAACAAACAGTTGTTTTGGAATGAGGCTGTCTCAACGGCGAAGCCCTCACCGTAGGTAAAAGTCATTAAATTGTTGGACATTGAGCACTTCGACAGGCTCAGGGCACCAGGTTGAGGTTGAGAGTGAAGAAATACTCAGTATTGGGTAAAACAATAATTCAAATTTCAAAGCCACTATGCACCAATATACAAATATACTAATGACTAATGTCCACCTGGTAAACTAATTGTAAAGCAAGTTCTTTTACCTTCTTCACTTTCAACTGTTAATTCGCCACCATTTCTGTTAACCAATTCTTTACACAAAATCAGCCCAAAACCACTTCCCTTTTCGCCTTCGGTTCCTTTGGTTGATTTAGTAATGCTGAAAATTTCAGCTAAACGCGTTTTGCTAATTCCAACACCAGTATCTTCAATAGTTATGGAAACCTTATTTGCGAAACCTTTTGCATTTATGGATATTTTTCCACCGCGTGGGGTAAATTTCACAGCATTTCCCAGCAGGTTATTGCATATGCTGCAAAGCATCACGCTGTCGGAAAACACAAAAAGGTTGTCAGGAATATTTACTTTAAACTGAAGCTCTTTTGCATCTAGCTGTTCTTTATTGGATTTGTAGGATTTTAGACAAAACTCACGCAGCTTAATTTTTTCCTTGTTCAGCGGTAATTGTCCTCGCTGCAACTTGGCCCACTGCAACAGGTTTTCAAAAAGTATGTGATTATTAACCGAGTGATTATAAAGTATTTGCATGGCTTGCACAATATCCTCAGTTTCCATGGCACTGGCACCCTCTTTGGTGGTTTCGATGATAGAAGCCATGGTTGAAAATGAATTTTTTAAATCGTGACTAATAAATGAAATCAGTTTATCTTTAGTTTTTACCAGTTCATTAAGTTTATCGTTTTGTTCTTCAATTTTATTGGTTTTCGATTTTAGCTCGTCATGAAGTGCCGATAAATCCTTGTAATTGCTCTTTAGTAATTCCTTTTCCTTTTTTTCGAGTAGGAGGTTCAGGATGTACTCATTTCTTTCCTCCAGCGCCTCTTTTTGTCTGTTTATAGAACGTTTTAGCAGTTCTGGTACCTTTAAAAAGAAAACCCCAAGCAGCAAAAGGTAACCCGATTTATATACCTGTCCAAGCGGATCAGAAGATAGTACTTGCCCCATTAATTCAGGTGAAATATTTCTGAATTGTAAAAAATAATTAATGTTTAAAACACTGATTGTCAGAACAGTAGAATAAATAATTAGCTTTTTGTCGTAGCGTAGCACCGATAAAAACATCAGCACTGGATAAATAAAAATAGATGCTGCAGTGGATACCGAGATGGGCGAAAAAAAGTGTGAATTAATGTAGATATGAATCGATAAGGCAATAATATCAACACTGACAGAAAAATACCTGAGAAAATAAAAGTTTCTCTTCTTTTTAATCAAAAATGAAAGATAGGTGTTGTAGCATAAAAAAATGCCTGCCGGAATAAAAGACAATAGTGCTTCGCTTTTATTACCTCGTAAATAAGTGGCCAAAATAAAGGCCAATACTACCGCAATTAAAACCCACCTAAACATCAGCGAGGATCTTTCACCCCGATAAGCTTCATCCTTAAAAAGCTGATTGTCAATAGCTATATTCTCCCCCAAAGAATCCATATTTTAAAAGTTTGAAGTTTGAAGAGGGAAGTAGATACTTCAAGTTTCCATCTTCGAACTTCGAGCTTAACTGCAATAATACAAAATATTGTGGGAAAAGGTAAATTTTAGCGTTTTAAATGCTCTTTTGCTTTGCTATAATTGTTCTATTTTTTCAAAAAAAATCTTTACTAATTTTCAAAAGCTAAAATTTGAGAATTCTCTAAATTTTGCATTATCTTTGCATTCCTCTGCCGTAAGGCAACGGTACAAACAGTCGGTCGGCTGTTTTTTTGTTTTAATTTAGTCAATTGTCACTATTCATTGGTCATTAGTAATCAGCAAAAAACTAATAACAAATGGCTAATGACTAATTTCCAAAAGTAAGTGAAAAAGATAGTCATAGCATTCATTTTAGTTGTTATAATTGCCTGTGCAGCAAAAAGGAACCAGGTGGTGAAATTCCAAATTATTAAAATGGAGGAAAAAATCCCCTTGGTTAGTGATGACCCGGATAGTATTTGCTACCATGTTGAACTTAATTTTACTGAACTCACTGATTATCATGATAAAAAAGTACTTGAAAAAGTAAAAAAAGAGCTAAACAGGCAATTTTTTGAAATTAAAAAAAATGATTGTTCTTCTGACCCACTCATTAATTTTAAGTTGATGCTTATTGACCTTACCCAAAACTACCGAACCGAAGGCCGAGAATTGAAAAACGAGTATGGGGAAATGAACTACATGCTTAATTATGAGCTAATTAAAAACACCAAGGTGGTTTATAACAAAAACGAGGTATTAATTGTTGAATTAGAAACTTATGTTTATTCAGGTGGGGCACATGGCATTGGTAACCAGTCGTATTTGCATTTTAACATGAAAACAGGTGAGGTTTATAACCTTGCAGTCATTTTTAAACCAGGATATAAAAATGAATTAAACAAAATAATTCAAGCCAGATGCGATGAAAAAAAGCAGAGCGATGACTTTTTTGTTTTTAACGATGCCAGGCCAACCGTTAATGAAAACTTTTATTTTGATAATAAAAACTTTTATTTTGTTTATAATCCTTACGAAATAGCCCCTTATTCATCAGGATACATAACAATAGATATTCCAATTGAGAAAATTGAAAATTGGATCGATAAAAAGGGACCGCTAGCTTTTGTCTTCTAGTTGTCTTGCACGCTGATTACTGTTTTGCCGAATATGAACTACTTTCCCCTCTTCCTCTCAATCCAATCAATAAAAATATTGATTAGTCGGTAGTTTACTAGTGTCAAGTCAAATTTGATATTTCTGGTAAATTAGCCAGGTGACAACACCTGGCTGGTGCACTTGTCAGGTGTTGTCACCTGACAAATTAGCCTTGACATGACACTAACGTATTGCATATGATTCTGAAAATCAATTTTTTTATCCCAAACCAAATGGGAGCAAATTGATTTTCTTAACTTTAGGGGCGGGTAAATAAGAAAATCAATTCAATTTTTGTGGTAAACTTCCGCACAATCAGTATAAGAATTGAGGGGTAACAACTTAGCCAAAGCTTTTTGCCGGGTGCTATGCCAACTATTTTTAGCTTTATTGTTTGCATTGAACTTTGGCAAGGTTTAATGTCTAATAGCCTCCACACAATATTCTGTATTCTAATTTCTAAGTTCCAAGTTCTAATACCTAATGTCTAATTTCTCAATTAAAAATTGTGGTACAGTATTTGATTGCATACAAAATGTAAATAATAATGTAACAACAAATTGAGCAAAAGCAAACCAATAATGATTATAAGCAGTTTGCTGGATACTTTACTAAACTTGATTAAAATTAAAAAATAATAGTCGAAATGAAGAAGCAGAGTTACAGTTTTCCAAGTGTTTACGAAGCCATTGGCACCAATTTGAATTTTGTATCAAAAGATCTGATAAATGGCTTACAGATGTATGATGAAAATGAGCAGGCTTACATTATTGGCAAACTTGCTCTTACCGAAGGTATTTCTCCTAATAAATTAGTCAACAGTTCACCACATGATGTTGATTATC
>JBNKJW010000266.1:0-13978 GCA_050291445.1 Bacteroidales bacterium
TTTTCTATTAGATTTGATTAATTTTTGCATAAATCACATCAATTTTTCTAGAACTATCCCGATAGTCCTTCAAAAATTTGTTGCAATTTCTGCTAAAAATTAATTCAAACTGTGTGAATATTTTTAATCGAACTCAGGTTATTGGTATTATGCCGAAGTATTAGCATGTTAGGGAATTTTAATTTCCGTTACATGATTACCATTCGGTATAAAAACAAAGTTTTTAAAGCGTACTCATCTATTGGACAAATAATTTGAGTCCTGGCCTAAAATCGCAAACCGGAATTAAAAATATCAAATTACATCAGAGCTAATAAAGTAGATTGAATATAGAGCAATCGGGTTTAACTTTCATTTATTCATATGGAGAAACATGGGATATTTTAAAAATATCCCATGTTTAGTTGCGATTTTTTTTAAACCTGATTACTCCAAGGTTTAATATTCTTTCCTGTAATTAGGGTTCACTGAAAAACTCACAATCATCTTAAAATCAAACATTTACACAAAAGGAGTTGTGAAAAAGTGCAAAGGTTTTTAAAAAAATAGTAATTTTTCCTTGCATTAACTTTATCTTCAAGTAGCTAAAAAACTAATGATTATAATGCTAGTCAGAGGCCCTAAATAAAAAACTTGCCAGACTTATTTGTCCTGGCAAGTTAGTATGATTTAAGAAACAATAAATGGGTGCCCCCTCTCTGGAAACTAAAGGAGATGATTAAATGTTGTACAAGGTTTAATTTACTTGAATACAATAATCAATTTTGGTGTTATTTTTCTTCGTATATATGTATTCCAAAAGGATTTGATATAAATTCATTAAGTTTTCTGCTTTCCACCTCTGAGTTCTCTAAAATTAACTGGAGTAAATCATCAATTGATACAATGCCAATTATGGTGTTTTCTTCTATTATTGGAATGTGACGAATATTCTGGGAAACCATCATATTCATCATTCTGCGGGGAGTGTCATCAATTTTCCCAACTATTATTTCTTCCACACTGGTCATAAGTGCTTCTACCTTTTTTTCTTTTAATGGTTCACCACTTTTGTAACATTTGTATAAAATATCACGCTCGGAAATAATACCAGCAACATTGCCTTTATCATCAACTACCATTAAAGCACCTACTCTGTGCTTGTCTAATATTGCTACCGCTTCAATTGCAAGTGTCGTTTTTTTTATTGTAAAAAGGGTTTTTCCCTTGCCTTTTACTATATCTTCAATTTTCATAAGTCGATTTTTTTAAAACAATAGTTAATAATTTAAGTCATTATAATTTATAATACTTCCGTTTTTAATGCCTTAGGTAGTGAAATTTGTTTTTAATATGACTAAGAATATTAAAGTAAACCTGCTCAATTTCAGGTCTATCAGCAGAAGTATCAGAGAGGAATCAACGTTCATTTTTAGTATTTAAAAAATTATCAATTCCTATTGCTGCTTTATGTCCATTGGCAATACCATAAATTACATCCGGTCCCTGAACCATATCTCCACCAACGAATAGGCTGCCAACGGATGTTTGGAAATATTCATTCACCACAATTCGGCCTCTTGGTCCAAATTCTAACTGTTCTTTAAATTCTTCAGAAAAATACGAAGTATCCATACCTTGCCCAATTGATTCAATAACCATATCAGCTTCAAAGAAGTTTTTATTGTTCTCATCAAATTTAGGATTAAAACGTCCATTCTCATCAAAAATGGATAAGCATTTCACCACGTGCAGACCTTTAATTTTTCCATCAACTATTTCAATGGATTTTGGTCCCCAGCCCGGGTTAATAATTGCATTTTCTTCTCTGGCTTCAACAATTTCTTCTCGATCAGCAGGCATCACATCTTCTTCTTCAAGCGATGTGGCAATTACCTGAACTTTGCCATATTTTATTTTTTGCAAACGAGCCATTGAACGTGTAATATCCATTGCAACATTTCCTCCGCCAATTACCACCACTTTTTCAGGAACCATAATATCCTGTCCTGCAGTAATTTGTCGCAATAAATCGATGGATTGGAAAACATGTTCATGATCAGATCCAGGAATCCCCGTTGAACGCCCTAAATGTAATCCAGTTGCCAGATAAACTACATCAAAATTTTCTTTAAGCTCTGTAAATTTTGCAGCATCTACATTGGTATTATAAACAAATTTAACCCCTAGGGATTCTATGTAATCGATGTCTTTGTCTATCTGCTCATAAGGCAGTCGGTATTCTGGAATTCCATAACGCATCATACCACCGGCTTTTTCAAGTTTTTCAAAAATGGTGCACTGATGCCCCATGAGGCTTAAATAATAGGCCGCAGATAAACTGGCAGGTCCTGAACCAACCAGGGCAACTTTTTTATCCCCTTTGTAGATATCTTTTGTGTCGAGTATCTGGTGATAATTTCCTGAAGGTACCTGATCGGCAATATAACGCTTTAACCACCTGATAGACAATGGCTCCCCTTTTTGTCCAACCGAACATACATCTTCACATTTATGCGTACAAATGCGTCCACATATTTCAGGTAAGGGGTTGGTTTCGTATAAAATACGAAGCCCTTCTTCTATATCATCGTTCCTGACGGCTTTAATATATTCAGGAATACCCATGTGTGCAGGACATGTGGCTACACAAATGCCGCATTCTACACAACGATCGGCCTCCAGTTCTGCCTGTTCTTTTGAATAACCTTTTACAAATTCAATAAATGAATCGCCGCGTTCTTCTGCATGTAATTCCGGCATTTTTACCCGTTCCTGCCCGTAAAAATGATAATTTGGGGCGGGTTTATGCCAGCCGTCTTCTTTTTTGTCCCAGGCTTTTTCATCAACACCGGGTATATATTTTAAGTCTTCCGGGTTGGTGGCCAACCAGGTATATTCATTACTCATGTTCAGTGATTGTGTGGTGCACACATCAACACAAAGTGCACACCAACAGCAGCGGCCATAATCAACCATTGGACGTAAACCACTGTCACCGTTTTTTGTATCAATTCCTTTTGCCGGAACAAGAACAATTGCCTCATTTTCACATATTGCTTCACAGCTTCCGCAGCCAATACATGTATTTATATCGTTTTTATGAAATCCTCTGTAGCGCTGGGCTCCTTCGCGAAAGGGATTTTTAAACGTAACAGGCTCTTTTACAATGTTTCCCCAGGCTTTAAAAGGGAGTAATGTATCTTTTAAACTCATCTTTTTACTGTTTAATTAATTTTACTGTGTAAAGCAGTTTTATCGAGTTGTTTTGTTTTTATTTATTAGATCTTTATCTTTCAATTTCGGGCGGACAGGTTTGCAATGAAACCATAATAGCTGCCACATCTGCAATGTTTGCACCAACCAGCATATCTTCCAATAGGGCTACTGCCTGGGTATATGACGGACCTCTCAGGTTGATCCTTCGTGGTTTATCTGTTCCATCAGTAACCATGTATAAACCATATTCCCCTCTTGAAGCCTCTGAACGCACATATACTTCACCTTTAGGAATTTTCCAGTGCAACACATTAGGTGTTGGAGCTTTGAAATCTCCTTTTTCAGGCATTTTAGCCATTATCTGGCGAATTAAATCAACGGTCGTTATCAAATCGTGCCAACGGGTGCGACTCCGGTTATAAATATCGGAATGGTTCATTACCACGGGTTCAAAATCCAACTGGTCATAAATCAGGTAGGGATAATCTTTTCGTACATCGCGGTTAAAGCCTGCAGAACGGGCCACGGGACCAACCACACCATATTTATCTACCCAGCTGGGATCAAGAATGGCTGTATCTATCGCTCTTTTTTTAAATACCGCATTGTTATACATCAAATCATCAATGTTTTTAATGAATTGATCAATTTCTTTTAGGTTTTCCTCCATACGCTTTTTAAAACCTTCAGGCAATAAACCACGGACACCACCAGGTGTCATAAACATGTGATAAACCCGGCCCCCTGTAAGTTCTTCAAAGCGATCCAAAATCAGTTCGCGCATGTAAACACCCCACTGTACTCCAATCCCCAGTGCAAATGTTCCTCCCTGCCCTGGAACTACACGAAGTAATGCCTGGAGTCGTGCCATTTCAAGTATAAGAGTTCGTATCCATTTAGCCATCTCCGGTATTTCAATTCCTGAAAGTTGTTCCACACAGCTACAATAAACGTATTCGTTTGAATCGGGTTCGGCAACACACATCCTTATGCTTGTTTGCATACCCTGTATAAACAGACGACGTTCTATTAATTTCTCAAAGCCACGGTGAAGGTAGCCTACGTGCGTTTTAGCCTTCACAATTTCATCGCCCGCCAGGGTAAGTTCAATGGCCATATTACCTGTAACACCCGGATGATTAGGCCCTTGCCAGAGTTTTACGTACTTGTGAGAATCTAAATCGATGTCAAGTTTTCCATCAATTCCTTTTTGTGGATACTTACTTCTATTGGTTGCTATATTAAATAAACTCATGTTGCTTTTTCTTTAAATCATTAGTGCGTCTTATTTACCACTGTATTTTTCCCATTCATCCGGGTGAAGTTGCTGTTTCATATACTCTTTTGGGTCATTTGTTTGTGGACGTTCGCGAGGGAAGAATGTTTCTTCGGAATATCTTTTTGTGTCAAAATCACGGCGCATTGGTGGAATATTGTCCCAACCTTCTAAAATGAAACTCTCATTAAGTCGGGGACTATCCGGAAATTCAATTCCATACATTTCTTTCAATTCCCTTTGATAAGTTGCAATTTGCTTCCATAAATGATGAGCCGAAGTCATTGTTGCTTCTTCCCTATCAATCATGCACCTGATGGCTATATCGTATTTTGCTGTTGGATGATTCAGAAAATAAGTCAATTGAAAAACATTGTCTTCTATCCAATCCACACACGAAAGCAGCACAAAGTGTGAAAAACCCTCATAATCACGTAAGTGAGTAATCAAACTAACGGTCTGCTCTTTATTCGCAGTGACAAAAGTCAAATCAGGACGCTGATAAACAACATCTTTTAACTCAAATGCTTTTGATAATTTATTTAGTAAATCCTTCATTTCTTTTATTTTTTAAGACCTCCATACTCAATTGATTATCAACAAAATAAGAAGATTCTGAATTATTCTTACCAGTTATAATCCGGCATATTCCAGTCTTTTATAATTTTCTTTTGGTTGGCCTTGTACCAATCAAAGTTTTGTGCATATTCATTTGCTTTTTCGCCTTTCCCTTGTTTAATAAGTTCTTTTAGTTTGTTAAAACCAGCCAAAAGAGCTTCAGGCCGTGGCATACAACCTGCAATATAAAGATCTACCGGGATATAATGGTCTAACCTGTTGATAGTGTTGTAACTATCATAATACATCCCACCGTTTATGGTGCAACTGCCCAGGGCCAAAACATATTTTGGCGAAGGCATTTGTTCGTAGCTACGAACAACCCGTTTAAGCGTTTTTATAGACAAGTAACCTGAAATAATAAACACATTGCTCTGGCGCGGAGTAGGCCTTGATTGAACACCAAACCGGAAAGCATCAAAACGAGGCGTCATCAATGGGGGAATTTCGATACTCCCACATCCCGTTCCAAAACCCAGCACCCAAAGTGATTCGGCACGGGCCCAGTTCAGAAACTTTTCAATTACCGGAATGCTATTGGGCTCGTGTACTTTTGGCCGCTCATCGCTAAAGTAATCATCAATGGGATCAACAATAAATTTTTCACCATCCGGGCCAGTTACTTCGCGTTTAGCGTAATATGGATTTTCAAATTTAACTGTATTTTTTTCTTCTGACATTTTCTAAAATTTAAGCGTTCATTCTCACATATAAAGGATTACAGCCAATACACCAAAAACCAACGGGATTTTTAAGAACCAGCTTACCGACTGCTCGATACGGAAGCGAGGGAAAACAACACCAACAAACACTGACCAGAAATATATAAAGAAGGTTTTCACTATAAATTCAACCCAATTAGTGGCCCCACCAAAGAAAAGATTCATCATTAAAGCTGCTTCAACCACATGTAATATGGCAGCATTGGTACGTAAAACCCCTAAAAAAGCACTATGGTATTCTGTTGGAGGTCCGATGGGTATTTCGTTAGGAGCTTTAACCAGATTAAAGGGCGAATGTGACATAGCACCCAAAACAGCCAGCATTCCGGCAATGGTAGCAACAGGATTGGTCCACACAGTCCAGTGCATGAAACCACCTTGCTGTGCCTTAACAATATCAACCAGCGAAAGGGTATTGTATTGGATCGCTATTGATAAAATGGCCAATGTCATAGGCACTTCAATGGTCGTAAATTGTGACAGTCCCCTACTGATACCAATTACGGAATTAGGATGTCCGCCTTCACCTGCACCAAGTGCCATTCCCAGCATTCCAAAAAACTGGAAATACATAATTAAAACCAAATCTCCTTGAAATGAATAGTTTAGCCATAATTCACTACCAATAATCATGGGCATAAAAAGGAACAAGCCCACCCCGCCACTTAAACGAAAAACAGGCCCCAGGTAAAACATGATTCCATGGGTAATTTGTGAGCGTATTGAATAATTTTTCACAAGATCTATCCAGGGTTGAAACCACCGGATACCGTATCTTTTTGCAACACGTGCACCCAGTTTACGCATAAATGAGCTCATTAGCAAACCCCAGTTCAGCACTATTAACAATCCTAAAAGGGTAAATCCTAATTTTTTTAAATCGAAATCCATTCTATAACTTTTAATAATTAGAATATCATAATAAAGTAAACTGCTAATATGTAGGCGATTACATAGGTCACATATACCTGCGCGTTGCCGCTATAAAACTGTCGCCCATAATGTGCCACAGAATGAGCCCAGTCACTCATTGTTTCCCAAAATTTTGTAATTTTTGGGGCGACCAGCCACCCCAGGGCTTTATTATATCCGGCATAAATATTATAAGACATGTGCGTAGTTTCGGGGCGCTGTGGCGCTTCGGCAGAATATACAATGTTGAACTGTGAAACTTTAACAGCTTTTCTGCTAACGAATAACAACCAGCCCAGAAGTATTGCAAACATAATGACAACTGTTATCATTACACCAGTTCCGTTCCAATAACCATAAGGGGCATTTGCCAAGCCTCCTTCCCAGGCTAAGGAGCCATCCGGATACCAATGTGATATCATATCACCCAAGGGCTGCAATACCCATTGCGGTTTGGCCGAAAATATCATTATACCAATGATTAATACATAAACAGGAATGGCAAACCAAACAGAAATATCTTTTACATGACGAAGATTATCTTTGAGTTGCCCAAGGAAAACTGAATAAATTAGTTTGAATAAGTATAAAAAAGCAATAATTCCGGAAAAGAATACAATGGCGCCCTGAAAATACCAATGTTTGTCGATAACTGCATTGTAAAACAACCATTTACCGGCAAATCCTGATAACGGGGGAACTCCTGAAAGCGCAATGATACCAATCAATACGGCAACAAATGCCATAGGCATATTTTTAATCAGGCCGCCCATTTTGTACATATAATGCGTTCCAACTCTTAGCACAACTGCTCCAATAGTTAGAAATAGGATGGCTTTATACAGGAAGTGATTTATCGAATAAACCATAGCTGTCATCCATCCCAGATGCGACATCATGGCTAAAGCAAAAAGGATGTAACCCAGTTGAGAAATACTTGAATAAGCCAACAATCGCTTGGCATCTTCCTGAAATGCAGCAGCCAGGTTGCCTATTAAAGCGGTAATTGCACCAAGCCAACCCAAAATGTAAGCAATATTTCCAGCCTCTGGATTGTGTCCCATGGCTATCATTAAAATCATTAATCCAAAAACACCTGCTTTTAGCAGAATTGCCGAAACCATTGGCGAAACATCGCTTTCGGCCTCTGCATGTGCACCTGGCAACCAAATGTGTAAACCCAATGATGCGGTTTTGGTCATAAACCCGATTGCTAATAAGCTAAAAACCAATGTAATATTACTGCTTATCAAAGACAATGAACTTAATTCAATGCTTGAAGTTTCGGCAAATGAAAGTCCAAACCCGGCAAGAATTGTATAAGCCCCCGCCAAAGAAAATAGCATATAACTAAGGCCATGTGGCATTGATTTTTTACCGCGAATGATTAAAAAATACGAACCCATTGTCATCAATTCCCATCCAAAGAAAAATTCCAAATTATTGGTAGCTTTAATTATTACAGCCAGCCCCACATACATTAATATTGCAACCGGATAAAATCCTTTTCGCTTTCCTTTGTAGGCATAACCGGCAATGAGTGTTAAAATGCCTCCGATGATAAAAATACCAGCAAAAATGAATCGTAAAAGATCGGTGGTGTATAATTCGGGCAATATTTGGTAGGAATAAAAAGCCATGGCTATAATGGCAATGGTGTTTTTTATATAAATTGGTAAAAAATCAATAAAATAAAGAACAATAATAAAAATCAAAAGAAGATAGGTGATGCCAGGAAACCCAACAGTTAACGTGCTGGTATAATATCCTGCAGCATAAACCAATATTGCAAAAACTACAATGGGGAATAATTTGTTCCATTTAATTTTGATTTCAGGGAATTGCTTGTAATCCAGTTTAATTGAATACCCCAACCAGCGGAATAAATAGATCCCTTCAAAGAAAGAACCGATAAGAATAAATGCAATAAAATAATACTGGTGAGAGGCTGAAAGGCCCATAATTAGTTCCCATTTACCAAAAAAGGAAGGAAAAGGAGGAAAACCTATCAGTGTAAAAATAAATGTGCCAAACAATACCAATAGAAATGGTTTTTGACGAAGGATGGACCAATCCTTTAGATTTTCTTTGCCTACAATTCCCGACAACCAAAAGAGTCCGGCTTTTGCCAGATAATGCGAAACCAAAATGGTAATAGCAATAAACTCCATTTTATCGCCCAGATAGGGCTTGAGACCCAAAACAGCCATTAATAAACCCAATTGACCCAGAGAGGAATACCCCAGTAATCGTTGGGCTTTGTCTTGCTTGATGCCGAATAAATTAGAACCCACAAAAGTTATCATTCCTGCAATAGCAATGATGTTGTACCAATCATTGTTGCCAATAGCTAACATTTTGTATAAAACAAAGTAAAATGCGGTGGCTGAGGCAGCAGAAATCATGGCTGCAACACCCGGATTAGCAGCCTCGTATACATCTAATGCCCAGCCGTTTGCAGGGAAAGACTTCAATTCAAGCACCAGCGAAACCAAAATTAGCAGTACAGCCACACTGCCACCTTTTAATAAAGAAAGATTTGTTAAAACAAGGCCATCAATATTAAGTGTACCGCTAAAATGATAGGCAAAAATAATTCCCAGCAGGTAGATACCACTAATAATACCCGTTGCCAACATATATTTGAACCCGGCCTGCACTGATTTCCCTGTTTCGGTGAGAATAATTAAGCCAGCCGTTGAAATACTTACAATTTCCATAAAAACAAAAAGATTGAAAGCATCACGGGTCATAATAACCACATTTAAACCCATTACAAAAACCAGGTAAACCATAATAGACTGATTACCAGCCTTTTTTAAACTATTTAATAAATACAGGCCTCCAAGCAATCCGGCCAGGCTGACCATGCTTGTAAACAAGGCTTCTGGTAGGCCCATCAAAAGATTAATGGAATAAGGTGGTTTAAAACCTGCTGTAAAAACCTGCTCAGCCTGCGCACCATTGTACAAATTTATCAGCCAGCTTGCAGAAATGGTTCCCATAAGAGCAATGGCCAAAAGCATCAGCACAGCTGATATATATTTTGCTTTTTTATTGATAAACCCCAGGGCAAATGCAAAACCCAGGCCTATTGATATTATATGAATGGGTGAAATCATTAGTTATTTTTTTTATTATAAATTAAGAAGGTCGATGACCTGTTTATTTAGATTTGTCAATACTGTAAATGAGCACTTTAACTCAAAAAAACATACAATATATTTGATGGTTTACCATTTTAAGTCTTTAAACCTTTTTACGTCAAGCGTCCGTTTTTCTTTATGTAATTTCATAGCATAAGAGAGCATTAAAGCAGTTACCCCCAAACCTATAACAATTGCAGTAAGCACAAGAGCCTGAGGTACAGGATCCACAACTTTTTCAACAGCTTCATCTATCCCAACTGCATTATCAAGTATTGGCGCAGTACCGCCTTTAACATAAGATAAAGCTACAATAACGATATGAGTCCCGGTGTCGAAAATGCTGAAACCGATAATCATTCTGATAATATTTTTTCTGGTCATAATTGCCCATATCCCGGCCAAAATGACTAAAAAACCAATTATTAGTGCTACATATTCCATAGTAATATTTTCCTCTTTTCAATTATTAATTATCAGCCTGAACTGATCGAAATTCATTAAGAATGTTAGAAAGCTCGGCTCCTACTTTTAACCCTATAAATGAATATATTACAGGAATTGCACCAGCGCTCAGCAACTTACCAAATGAACCGAGCGGTAAAATCGTATTGTCCAAATACCCAAGTCCGATAATTGCTCCCAAAGCAGCTAAAAAAACGAAGACAAAACCAGAAATGCTTTCCATAAACCCAAACAACTTATGATTAAAGGCTGCATTAGGATAAGCCAGTAGCAATAATATTACTGCCGAAGCTATTACTGCACCCCCCTGAAATCCACCACCCGGGCTCAAATGCCCATTTATAAAAATGTAAATACCTAACATAATTATAATAGGTATAAGTAATTTTGTAGCGGTTTTAAATATTTCGCTATTACGCCTTAAAGTTCGTGTATCGGACTGCTTTTTTAGAAAAAATGAAATAATGGCAGCAGTAAGAAACAGTATTGTTACTTCACCTAAAGTATCTAGCCCTCTGTATGTTACAACCACCGCAGTTACCAGGTTGGCAGAATTAACTTTTTCTACATTTTCTTTTTGTGCATAAAATGTTGCTAAATCAGGCAGTTTATCGTTACCTGAAAAACTTTCGATTAACGGATAAAACATAACCCCTGATGCAATGACTATAATGATTATAAAAATATTTCTCATCGTTCTTTGTTTATCTTATTTTTGATCACGTTCGTCAGTAGTCCTGATCCTGTTTAATACATAGAAAAATATAATTGTTGTGAGACCACTTCCAATAGCAGCTTCGGTCATGGCAACATCGGGTGCGGCCAGTAAAAGATAGAGCACAGAAGCAAACAGGCCCGTTGCACCTGCTGCAATTATTGCTACCACCATTTTTTTATGATAAATAGCAATACTGACCATGGTAAGTATTAAAACTCCTAATAAAATACTAATAACTAAATTGATCATTTTTTTAAATTTAAAAACGTTATGCCGGTACTATTTACGTTCATTTTCTACCTTAAGGGCTTTAGGGCTAACTTTTATTTTGTCAACAACTGTGCGTTTTGTAAAAGGTATTTTTATAAAATATGAAGCTCTTGCTAATACATGCGACGAAACCGGGTTGGTCATCATGATAAAAAATATCAGCAAAATTAATTTACCTGCCCAGCCTGGAATAATGATGGCAAGACCAGATAATGTAAAAATAGCGCCAAGTGTACTGGCTTTGGTTCCCACCTGTATACGGTTATAAACATCAGGCATGCGTAGTAATCCGATAGAAGATATCAAAATTACGATAGACCCCATTAATGTTATTATTGCTCCAAATAGTTCCATTTTTCTCGTTTTATTGGTTTACAAACTCCTTTCTAAATATTTAGCAATAATAATTACTGATAAAAAGCTCAAAAGACCATAAACTATTGCTATATCAAGGTAAATAACCCTTTCTGCCAGTTCAGCAATCAAACAGATTAAGCTAATTGATGCAATGGTCATAATATCAAATGCAATCACCCTGTCGATTGCTGTTTTTCCTAAAGCAAACCGCACGACAGTCAGCATTATACTTAGTATAATAATAGCCATTGCGATTCCAAGAATTGTATTAACCATATATTACCTCCAGATATTTTTCAAAATTTTTAACAATTTTATTACTAGCTGCCTCAATTTCATCACTTTCTACATCAATCCAATGGATAAAAAATGATTCGTCAATTACTTCTACGGTTAGCGTGCCCGGTGTAAGAGTAATAGCATTAGCCAAAACCATACGCGCAAACTTTGATTTTAAGGTTGTTTTTACTTCTACAAATCCGGGGTTGATGGGAAGTGAGGGAGTAAGTACCCTGCGTATTACATCAAAATTTGATTTGATGAGCTCAATTAAAAATATTCCTATAAAAGTCAAGGTATAAGCAATCGCTTTAGGGCTGAATTTCATTTCAGAAAATAAATCCCATTTACCTATTGAAAAGAGACTTATTAATAATGCGATGATTACACCTGGAATAATGATGTTGGCTTGAAAAGAATTGTTCAAAAGCACCCATACAATCATTAGGATGACAAACAATACAAGCCAGTTTTTAAATTTCTTCATAGATTTTATTTTAGGGTGATTGTTTTTAATGAATTCAGAATAAAAGACTGGAACTCTTTTTGCCTTTCAATGGAACAATTGTCTGAATAGATCCGTATTAAATCTTCAAAACCACTTTTACTATAAAAAACAGCCATAGAAAAATCGCAATTGACATATTTTTCATGATTTTTGGTTTGTGAAACTAAATTTTCAAATTCTTCCCATTCAAGTTTTTCTGGTATTTGAACATAATGGTATTCAGGTGAATTTTTGCTTCTGTATAAACCATTTTCAGTTTCTGTCAGTTCAAAGAATTTATGAAGTTTTATTAGGCTTATGAAGGGTTTTACCGATTGTTTTTTCAAAAAGGATATTCCATATTTTTTATAAAAACTCTCAATTTGAGGTATTTCATCCAATTCATGATTATATAAGCGAATGGCTGTGTAAAACTTATTATAAATCGTTATAACACAAGGAGATGCATTTATTTTTTTATTGTACTTTATATTAATATTTTGAGTAATCCGAATCAGAATATCTTTCATATCCTGTTCTTTATTATCAATTATAAAGTAGTAGAAATTTTGATTTACTTTTTTTTTATATCCGGGAAAGGGTTTTGAAGCAACAAGTACAAATGACTGGCATGATGTACAGTTGTCAAGGCTATGTAACTCCTCTTTTTTAAGAATAAAACCAAAAAATTCTTTGATATTTTCTTTTATCATAAAAAGCCAAATTATTTTACAACAAAAATACTTAACTATGCCGGCTGTGTCTAATTTTCAGGATATAGATGCAATGCATTAGTGATATAAAAGGAATATCTTTATTATAGATATAGATCTACTTTAAATATGTTTCATATCTATTAAATGTTAAATTTGTTGTTTATTATTGGTTGTGTAGGCATAGAAAATTGTAGATAAAACGATGAGCTCAAATCAAACAGCATCTTGTTTAAATTGTAGTTTAAAATCGGAATGTTTTAAACAATTAAATATTGAAGAGTTAGAAAATACTGATAAGAGTAAAGTAGAAGTATTTTTTAAAAAGAAAGAAATGATAGCCAAGCAAGGAGCCTTTGCTTCGCATATCATGTATATTAAAAGTGGGCTGGTGAAGCTTTATCTTGAAGGTGAACCTGGCCATAACGATCTCATTATTAATTTTTTCACAAATGGTGAAGTTATAGGATTGCCATCATTATTTGGGCGAAGTATTTTTGATTATTCTGTTTCTGCAATTGAAGATTCAAGATTGTGTCTTATTGATATTAATTTGGTAAGGCAACTAACCCAAACCAATGTTGATTTCACTACAATGATGATAAAAAAGATGAACGATGGGACATTATATGCATACCGACAATTGTATGATTTCACACACCGCCAGTTGAATGGAAGAATTGCTGGTGCACTTTTACATTTAGCCAAAAATGTGTATAAGGATATGTAAGCTGAACTCTGTCTGATATTATTTCACAAATAAATTCATTTTTTTTCGATTGACCAATTTTTAAAAACTTTTACAAGTAGATTTCAG
>JBNKJW010000267.1:0-19783 GCA_050291445.1 Bacteroidales bacterium
AATATCAAAATATTTTAAAGTTCCTACCCCTGAATTTCGTAAAATGAAATTTAACAAAACAGACTTTAAGGAAGTTATTGCCTCGGAGCATTTAATTAGCGGCCCTTTGGTAACCGAAGAGTTTAAAAACAAATTGGAGGGTTTTAGCAAAGAGCTTTGTTTTGAATATATGGATTATGACAACTCTGACTTAGATTTTAATGTTTATTGCTAATATTGGAGGTTTTTGGTTATGGGGAATTTTAAGATTATAACGCAAAAAACAATCTGTGATTATAATTAGAGGTCTTGAACCCAACATTGCTAATTTTACAGATTTAGAACAAAAACTTATTGTAAAAGTTGCTAAAAAATTAGAGAATAATGGATTCCCCATAAACCAATTAACTAGCGTTAATCTCAAAAAAAGAATTATTAATGTTACAGATTATTACGCTTATAACGAGATTACATTTTATATTAATCCTGGAGTATACAAACAAGGCAATTTTGACTGGGTAGCTGAAAACATTGGTATAGACTGGGAAGATCCTTCTGTTATAAGAACTTCTGATGGAGGTATTGAATTTGAATTTGGTCGTAAAGTAAAACCTGAAGATCTTATAATGAATCTTTATCGTTTAAAAGATTCTTATTCTTACAATCCGCTTCTTGAAAATCATAATCAGATATTAAAAAAAATAAATGATGTACTATCCCGATAGTCCTTCAAAAATTTGTTGCAATTTCTGCTAAAAATTAATTTCAAACTGTGTGAATATTTTTAATCGAACTCAGGTTAATAGGTGCAGAGCACCGAAAATATTTGTAACTCAAATGTTTGTGTGATTTGAAAAGGTCTGGAGTACCGCAATATTTAGATTTAGTGGTAAACAAGTGCCTAAACATAAAATTAATAGTATATTTACCTAACGAAAGAAAATTAATGTTTTATTAAAAGTAATAATTTTGTTTAAGTGTCTTATTTTCAGGTGATTGATGATTTTTGATGCAATTCCTTAAATTTCACCAGTTAATTTAAAAATTGAAGCCATGGGAAATAAAAAAGATGAAATATTGAAATTATATGCCGAAAAAGGAGGTTTAAAACAATTGGTTTTTAGAAACACTTACCATTCTTTTTTACAATTAAAGGGTATTTTGCAGGAATTAACCAGTGAATACAACAAAAAGTTAAAAGACAAAGACCGAAAACTTTTGATGAAATTTAAAGATCGGGGACGCTTTCAGGCATCATTAAAATTTGGTGGAGACCTATTGTTGTTTAATATGCACTCTAATGTTTTTGAGTTTGACAGGGAGCACACCATCTGGAAAACAAATTATCTGAAAAGTAACAAACAGGGAGCCTTTTGTGGTATTATAAATATCTACAACTTTCTATCAGACTCATTTAAATATGAGCGTGGTGCTGATTTAGGCTACCTGGTGGGGCGTATATTTATTAACAAAGATTTTCATTATTTTGTTGAAGGAAAACGACAAATGGGGGCTATTTACAAAAATTTTGGCAATTTGCAGATCGATGATGAGGCGCTAAAAAAAATTGTTGAATCTGCTATGCAGTATGTTTTGGAGTTCGACTTGTTGGTGCCACCCTATGATAATGTTAAAATTACATCCGTAGAATTAGTCCAGGAGAAAAATAACCAAATGATTCAGCAAACAGGTAAGCGATTAGGGTACAAGTTTAATTCAGATGATGTACTTAGCGAAGATGCCTTTTATACTGGTGGATAATCTATTACTTTTGTGACTTGGAAATTAGAACTTGGTATATTGGTTTATTGCAATTATGAATAGGTGGAAATAATAAATCACAAGTTCTCCAGAAACACTATAGAAAGTAATAAAGAATGAAAGATATTGACAGAGGGGTTGCCCCTGAAGCGCAGCAAGTAAAAGCTATTGAGTTTTTGAAGGTAGAAAAAGAGCAACTTGAAAATGGAATTCCTGTATACCTTATTAATGCAGGCGAGCAGGATGTTGTGAAGGTTGATTTAATATTTGAAGCAGGGCATTGGAACTGCATGAACCCCTTGCTGGCCGATTTTACAAACCGAATGTTGGTTGAGGGTAGCATTGATTACACCTCGGCTGAGATTGCCGAAAAGTTTGATTACCTGGGTACATTCATCAATTTTGAAAGCGGAAAACATTTTTCCAGTGTACAGTTGTATTGCCTAAAACATCATCTTGCAGAAAGTCTTAATGTTTTTCAGTCGTATGTTAAATCCCCGGTTTTTCCTGAAAATGAGTTCAATATTCATTTAAAAAATGAGGAGCAACAATATGTTTTGTCCAGGCAAAAAACGGAGGTTTTGGCTGTTGAAGAATTTTACAGTAGCTTGTTTGGTAACAAACATCCTTATGGACTTTTTAGAGGCGAAAAAGATTTTGATAATTTAACTGTTGAGCAACTAAAACAGCATCATTTGCGTTATTATAATCCTGCTAATTGTAAAATTGTTGTAGCAGGAAAGCTTTCAGCCGATATTTTGGCCTTGCTAAATGATAATTTTGGTAAACCGGACTGGCAGGTTGGGAAAAAAGCGGAAAACAAAAGTTACCATCAATTGGATGTAACTGGCGAGAAATATGTTGTAAAGAAAAAAGGCGCGGTTCAGGCAAGTATCCGACTAGGAAAGACGATGATTGATAAGAAACATCCTGATTTTCAAGCATTAAGTGTTTTGAATGTGATACTTGGAGGGTATTATGGTTCAAGGTTAATGACCAATTTGCGCGGACAGAATGCATTGACTTATGGTGTTCATTCAGGTTTATCATCGTTGTTGTTTGCCGGGGTGTTTTCGATATCAGCCAATGTAAACATGGAAAAGGTTGATTTGGCCATTGAGCAAATTGTAAATGAGGTGAACAAACTTAGACACGAATTAATTGGTGATGACGAGCTAAAAATGGTGAAAAGTTATCTGGGAGGAGAAATGCTCCGTGCTTTTGATGGCCCTTTGCAAGGGGCCGAAATTTATGCAGGTTTATTAAATTACGGATTAGATTTTACTTATTACAAGGAATATTTCAATACATTGAATAATGTTAATGCTTTTACATTGAGAGAGTTAGCTGATAAGTATTTGAACCCTGAAAGTTTTATACAGGTAGTTGTAGGAGATTATTAAAAATGAGTTTTCTTAAATTATTCACCACATTTTTTGTTGTTTTTATTACCTCTGGTTTGTTTTGCCAAACATTAGAAATACCAGTAATAACAAATGTTTCTGTTGATGGTACAACGCAAAAGCCATTGATTAGTTGGTCAATGAATAACCCTGCGGATGTAGACGGGTATATTATTAAAAGGCAGATTTTTGGACGAACTGGTGTAGTAGATGGAAGTTTTGAAACAGTTGCCACTATAAATAATCCCAACCAATTTAGTTATCTCGACATTAGCAACGATGTGGTTTTAGGACCTGCTGAACCTGGCTTTAAAGCCGAAAATTACCGGGTTGCCTCATTTAAGGATGTTGGGACCGGAACCCCGGAATACAGCTTAATGAGCGATCCTGTGGCAACCATTTTTTTATCACCCATCGAATTTGACCTTTGTCTGGAGCAAAATATGCTTAATTGGACTGCATACATCGGGTTTGGGGATAATTTAACCGGGTACAATATTTACTATTCTAGCACAATGAATGGTTCCCAAACATTGATAGGTCAGGTTGAGGCTGATGATACTACTTTTGTTCATACGCAAGTAGATGCCAATGCTTCCTATTACTATTTTATTGAAGCCGTTGATACAGGAAGTCTTGCCGCAAACTCAAATATTCAGCAGATAACCACAACCATGCCTTCATTGCCACAGGTTATGAATGCTGATTACGCAACTGTGGAACAGGACGGAGCGGCGCTGCTTTCGTTTACTTTGGATGAAAATGCAGAGGTAAATAATTACCTGTTGCTAAAATCCGATTCAAAAAATGGAAATTATGACACCATTACCAGTTTCCCTCAGGGTAGTGGAACGGTGACCTATTCAGATGATTTACAGACCAGTGAGCAGGTTGCCTATTACAAAGTTTTGGCCATAAACACATGTGGTTTACCTTCAAGGGAAAGTAATTTAGCCAATAATATTGTTTTAAAAACTACCATTGAAGGAAGCCAGAGGTTTACCAACTCTTTAAGTTGGAATGAGTACGAAGATTGGTTAGGTGGGGTAAGCGGTTACAGAATTTATAGAAGCGTGGACGGGGCTGGTTTTGAGCAAATTGCAACACTTTCAGCAGACCAAACAAGCTATGTTGATAATATCGCAAACCTTGTTCAGCCAGAGTACAGCGGGCAACCCTCACGAGGTTATTTTTGTTACTATGTTGAAGCTACTGAGGCGGCTGGTAATCCTTATAAAATAACAGGGGTGAGCAAATCAAATGTTTCATGCGTGTATCAGGAGGCCGTGGTGCACCTGCCTAATGCCATCAACCCAAAGAGCAATTTTGATGAAAACAGGACTTTTAAACCAGTAGCCTCGTTTGTAAATGATTACCAATTAATTGTTTACGATAGGTGGGGGGAGATAGTTTTTAAATCAACCGATCCGCTAAATGGATGGGATGGACGAAAAAACGGAGGCAACTTATTGCCAAAAGGCACCTATGTTTTTTACCTTCAGTACAAAAGTAGAAATGATGAATTGGTAAAAACTTCGGGGCAGATTAATTTGGTGTATTAGAACTTTGTATATTAAGAATGCACCAAACCAACATACAAATAAACAAATACACCAATTTTAGTTTAGGAGTTTTTTAAGTTCGGATAAGTTTTGAATAACCGTAGTTCCGCATTTATTCAAACGTTCAAATGAATGATGCCCTCCTTCAACTAAAATACAGTCAATACCTAAAGATTCAGCTACCTCATAATCGTGCACTGTATCGCCAATTAGAACAGTTTCATTTTTGTTGATTTTGTGCTTTTCAATTAGTTGATGACCAAGTTCGGTTTTTCCATTGGCATAATGATTTGAAAGTCCTGAAAAACTTTCAAAAAAATCTTCAATTTTATAGTGTTTAAATTCTTTTTCCAATTCATTATGTCCACGGGCAGAAAGAACAAATTGTTTGATCTTTTTATTTTTTAATTCTTTCAAGCTTTCATGGGCATGTGCTTGCATCTCACATTCATGAATTCTTGCATTGTAATTTACAATAAACTCAGTACCAACTACTTCAAAAGGCTCTTTCTCAAAATCAAAGCCTGCTGTTTGGTAATAATCTTTTACAGGGAAATCAAAAATCTCAAGGTATTTTTCTGTTGTTAGTTCTGGTATTCCTCTTTCCAAAAGAAGTTTGTTCATAACTTCAATGGCCAGCCAGCGGTCGTTTATAAGTGTGCCGTTCCAATCCCATATAACTGTGTTGTATTTTCTCTCCATTAGTCTTTTTTCAATCTTCATTCAATCCCTCAATCAATCTTTTTTACCTGTCCAAAGTTTTCTGAAAAGTTCTTCATATTTCAAACCGTTTTCTACATACAAGGGATCGTGAGTAGAAGGTTTCCCATTTTTAGGATATTTTTTCCCTGCATTATGAATGTGAAAGGCATCTTTATAGTTTTTGTTCCTTAGGGAGTCACCATACGTAAGATTTATCCATTTTACGGCATAAAACAGGTTCTTTTCACCTCTTAGGGTATCTAACGGAATATTAAGAATGAAGGATTTATAGCCCATGATCTGAAAAGGACCATAAGAGCAGGATAACAACTTAAGCTGTTTCCGGGTTAATTTTGCAACGTCCTTTTGTTTCAGGTTTTCAAAAGAATCTATTTTCCCTTTTTTTAGTTGGAGTAGTTTTTTATAGATGCTTTTTTCATAACGCACTGGTACATCTTTTTTGCCGCTTGATTCTAGCATAATTACTGCCATTAAGTAGGAAGGTGGAAGTTTGAACTTTTTTGCCAAAATCTCAACTTCGTTTTTATAGTTTTTAGCAGCAACTTCAAAGGCATTAGGCTTATTGGCATTGTGTTCTTTAA
The DNA here is from genome assembly GCA_050291445.1 of Bacteroidales bacterium. Classification (GTDB taxonomy): domain Bacteria; phylum Bacteroidota; class Bacteroidia; order Bacteroidales; family NBLH01; genus NBLH01. The sequence continues at coordinate 6,010 of JBNKJW010000267.1, forward strand.
TTTCGCTGTATTCTGAGTAGATAAATTTGCTGAGCAGGCCAAAAAGAAGCGTGTAGACTAAAATAAAGAGTATTTTTTTCATTAATATTCAGTTACATATCACAATTTGATATGCAAAGAAAGAATATTTGCTGGAAATTAGGAAATTTGTTGTTGGTTTCTGGATTCTTGTCCTTTTTTAACATGGAAGTAGAGACACACGGTCGTGTGTCTCTACTAAAAATCCTTCACATTCTTAATAACCAAGCCACCCGTTTGCTCAACCCAAACAGCAATGGTTTCGCCTTTTTTTACTTTTTTGTGTACAGCGTTACCATAAATACTTCGTATACCTGCTTCGCGGGCTTTGTCTTTATCAGTAATGTATTGCATGATTTCTTTCACCCGTTCGTCATATTTTTCGTGGGCCATTCCATAAACTTCATCTTCTGTTCGTTTGTAAACAAGCGGAACACCGTTTTCATCAGTCAGGCTTAAACGGATGCCTTCTTCCTGTGGCACTTCTTCGCTAAAAATACGGTAGGGCAGGGCCAGGTTTATTTTATTTCCTTCTGCAATTTCGCTATAGTCAAAGTTCAATACAACGGCATCAAAATAAATATCATTGCCTTTTATGGTAACTTCCTGGTTGTCGTTTACAAAACCTTGTTTAGCATAATCAAAAAAGCGAATTTCTAACTGACTTTCATTTGTAATGTAGCTGTAGTTAATTACCTTAATTTCAGCTACTTTGTAACGCTTGTCCAACTGTTTTACGATGCTTTTTAATTCCTTTATTTTTTCCTGATTAGCTACGTATTCGTTTAATCCGGATATTCCCCTTGAAAAGCCAACCAACATAAATAAAAAAAGGAACACCATTAAAAAAACCGGAACATTGCTAATTACTTTAATGGCTATTTTTGAAACAACGTTTCCTGTAATGTAAAGTTTTTCCAGCAAGGGTATTCTCGATGAATAGGATTTTGCAGCCATATAGGCTAATTTGCGCTCTTTTAATGCATTGTATACCGAAAAAATGATAGTCAGGATTAGAATTAGCAATAATAGGATGAAACCAGTGCTGGTTGTGAATAAGTAAAGTACTAAATCAGCAATAGGTTCTAAAAACCAGTTGAGTTGTTCAAGAAATTCGAGGGTTTCGTTCATAAGTTAGAAATTAGAAATTGGAACTTAGGAATTAGTCAATTATTACTGGTTGCTAGTTGCTTGGTTGCTTTTTAATCAACCTCGATCTTAACCTTAGCTTCAGCCCTGATCCCAACCTCAACCTTATTTTTTCTGTCTTTCTCCTTTTGTCTTTTTTTATTCTTCTACAATTTCAATACCACCTTTTGTGTGTGTAACAATCGAATAAACCATTTCTGGTATAAACGATTTAAAATCTTTGATATCGTGAACCATATTGCCAAAGGAGGAGTCTAAGGAATCAATTTGGCCAGTTTTTACATTTGTGAATAATTCCTTTAATCCCAGACTTAGTTCTGAATCGATGCCTTTTTTCTGATAGATTTCTGGAAAACCATCTTTATTGTAGTAGTTGAACAATTTTATGCCTTGGGAGGCAGGAGTTTTATTAGAAAAAAGTTTTGACGGGAAAGCAACATAACGATCTTTTATTGGTACAACAGTAAAATCGAAAGACAATTCCTGGCCTGGCACTGTGAATTCCTCCGCATTTATTTCTTCGTTTTCTGCATTGTAGAATTTAATGGTAAGTTTAATTTGATCATCCGATTTTTCTGAAATTTTAAACCTGATGGGTGTGTGTTCTTCCTTTAGCATTTCAATTTTCTTTTCCAGAAGAGCAATTTTTTCCTTTTGTTGTTCAAGGCAGGAAAAGTTGCCAATTGTTATAATGCTTAAAATTACAGCTATGATTACTTGTGATTTTGGCAGTTTCATAAATTTGATATTCATAAATTTGACATAGAATTGTTAAGTTGTTAAATTATTAAAAATAACGCAAACTTTTGCAACTTCTTGCAGACTTTGTATTAATCTGTTGATTATAAGTGAAAAAGAGATGCTTGATGAAATCCTTGCAGTTTTAAGAACTGTAAAAGATGACAAACAGAAACTGGAAAAAATCCATAAATTCATCTTCGATGAAATTTATGAAGAACCTGATGAAGAAATTCCTGAAAAGTATCACAAGGTTGTTGCCTTAATTGCTGATAATCTTACAGCAGGATTTATTTCTTATTTTAATCCTGAAACTTTAGAGGTGGAGGATATACCCGAAGGGTTGGCCCGGGACCCTGAAGAGTTTGAAGCAATGACTGGAGAAACATGGGAATATATCGGAATTAAGCATGAAAGCTGGAAGCGTTGTGTTGAAATAGCTCCTTTGCATTCGAATGAGTCTTTTAGGATAATGGAAGGTTTTGTTGATCAAATGGAGGATTCCAGGTTTAGGGATGAGCTTATAAATGCTTTGAACAGGCGTCGGCCATTTGCCAACTTTAACCACCTAATACATAATTCTGATTACAGGGAAGCATGGTTTAAGTTCAGGAAGGAAAAACTTGAATGGTATGTTTGGATGGAAATTGAACCGGAGATTTTTAGAATAGAGGATATTGACGAATAACGTGATAATTGGCAAAAAGTCAGACGAAAAATGTGTTTAATTGGCAAAAAGTCAGACGAAAAATGTGTATTTTTGTAAAAAAATATAGATGGAACGATTTGCCTATTCTGAGATGTTGGACTGGAAAAATAGTGAAAACAGGAAGCCATTAATTGTTAGGGGTGCCAGACAAGTTGGGAAAACCTGGTTGATGAAAAAATTTGCTGAAGCAGAATATGAAGATAGTGTTTATATAAACTTTGAAGACAAAAAAGAATTACAGAGCTTATTTGAACATGATTTGGATATTGCCAGAATTTTAGTTGCTTTGCAAATTGAATCTGGCATAAAACCAAAACCAGGGAAAACACTTATTATTTTTGATGAAATACAGGAAGCTGAGCGAGGCCTTACTTCACTTAAATATTTCAATGAAAATGCACCGGAATACCATGTAGTAGCGGCAGGCTCTTATCTTGGTTTGTCAATGCAAAAAGAAGCTTCTTTTCCTGTGGGAAAAGTCCAATTTCTTGACTTATATCCATTAAATTTTAGCGAATTTCTTTTAGCAATGGAAGAAAGGCCCCTTTATGAGCTAATAAAACAACAACAATGGGTCTTAATAAAAACGTTTAAAACAAAATATATTGAGCTGTTAAAGCAATATTATTACTTGGGTGGTATGCCTGAGGTTGTTGACAATTTTATAAATACCCAAAATTATAATCAAGCACGCAATATTCAACAGAACTTGCTTTTGGCATATCAGCATGATTTTTCAAAATATGCACCGGCCAAGATTGCTCCTCGTATAAGAATGGTTTGGGAATCATTACCATCACAATTATCCAGAGAAAACAAAAAATTTATTTTTGGGCTGATAAAAACGGGCGCACGTGCCAGAGATTATGAACTGGCAATTGAATGGCTAAAGGATAGTGGATTAATCTCTAAAGTTTACAGGGTTACAAAACCTGGCTTGCCACTGTCTTCTTATAAAGATTTAGGTGCTTTTAAAGTTTTTGTGGTAGATGTTGGCCTTTTGGGTGCCATGGCAAACCTTAATGTGAAAGTTTTGCTTAGAGGTGATTTGGTTTTTGAAGAATTTAAAGGAGCTTTAACCGAACAATATGTTTATCAACAATTGGTTTCTGCAAATACAATTGATGTTTATTATTGGTCTGCCGAGAAGTCAAGTGGTGAGGTGGATTTTCTTATCCAAAATGAAGATATTATATTACCAATTGAAGTAAAATCATCAGAAAATTTACAGTCTAAAAGCTTAAAATCATTCAAACAGAAATATAATTCCCAGTTGGTTATTCGCACATCAATGTCTAATTATCGTATGGAGGAATGGTTGGAGAATATCCCGCTATATGCCTTAGATTATTTAACTAAAAAAGGTGAATCCAGCTAATTCTAGTTTGTGTTATACCTTATGTGATTTATTATCAGTTTTTTAAGTAATTTGTAAATGTTAAATTTTGCAAAATATTTGCATAAAACAAAAATACACCTTAGATTTGACCAAATGGTTAAACTAATTAGTTTAATTGTTTGGTTAGATTAAATGGTTTAATTATTTGGTTAAAGATGGTAGCAGATAAAGAAAATACAGAAGAAAAAATCCTTCAGGCAGCAAAGGAAGTTTTTATTGAAAAAGGAAACGATGGCGCTCGTATGCAAGAAATTGCAGACAAGGCAGGTATTAACAAATCGTTGTTGCATTATTATTACAGAACCAAAGAAAAGCTATTTGGAGCGGTTTTTAAATTTGCCTTTGCACAGTTTGCCCCAAAAGTTTTGAATGCTTTTAATACCGATGAAGATTTTTTTACCCAGTTAGAGAAATTCATTTCTATCTATATCGATATTATTAGTAAAAATTCATTTATCCCCATGTTTATCCTGAACGAAGTCAATCGAAAAAAGACAAGTTTTATTCCTAAAGTAATTAAAGGTTCAGGTATTAACATCGATTTTTTCCAAGACATGATTAAAAAGGAAGTGGAGAAGGGGACAATTAGAGATATTGCAGCAGAGCAGCTGATTGTAAACATAATAGGCATGTGTATTTTCCCGTTTGTGGGTCGGCCAATATTGCAAGTGGTTGTTTTTAAGGATGATAGCGCAGCTTTTGATGAATTTTTGGAAAGCAGGAAAAAAGAAGTGGCAGATTTTGTAATTCGTTCCATAAAAAAATAATTGAAAACTGTCCGGCTTAGGCTTTGCCTTAGCTGTTATTATGTTAGCAGGCATAGACTGCCAGGATAATTTCAGCAGAGACAAAGCCCATGCTGAACAAGGATCAATAAAAGAACAATTAAGATATGAGAAAGATTTTAACACTATTAATTTTATTTTTTTCATTGGCAGTTTATGCTCAAAACGACAGCCTTGACCTGGAAAAATGCAGAAAACTGACCCTGGAAAGATATCCCTTGACAAAGGATATGGAGAGCAATTTGAAAGCAAATTCCCTCAAAATTAAAAACATAAAAACCGTTTACTTTCCTACCGTGAATTTGACTGGTCAGTTTGTACATGTAAAGGATGTTCCACATGTGCCTTTTGATAATCCAATGATTGATTTACCTGTAATTGGAAAAGACCAATACAAGGTAATGCTAGAGGCTCGTCAGGTTATTTATGACGGAGGTTTAACCAATCGAAGGAAAAGTCTTGAAGAAGTTAGTTTGAAGGTTGATAATCAGGATGTTGAAGTGAAGATGTATGGATTGAACGAACAGGTGAATGAGGTCTACTTTTTAATCCTTATGTTTCAGGAGCAAGAGGCTTTGCTTAAAATAGCCCGAAACAATCTGGTTACACAACTAAAAGTGGTTGAATCTGGTGTTAGAAATGGCGTGTTATTGCCTGGTGACGCCGATGTTGTAAAAGCTGAAATATTAAAACTTGATCAGCAAACAGCTGAGTTAAAAGCTGGTAAAATTAGTGGCATTGAAATACTTTCTGAATTAATGGATTCAACACTTAATAGCGAAATTGATTTTGTGAAGCCCAATTATACAAATGCTACAAGCGACTCTGAATTCAACCGGCCAGAATATGAACTAATGAAGCTGCAATCTGAAAAACTTGAAAAGGTAAACCATCTAAATGGGGTAAAACGATTTCCATATATCGGGCTATTTGGTCAGTTTGGATACGGATACCCTGGTATGAATATGCTAGACGACAAGGCCGATATTATTTACAGTTTTGGTGTTACCCTTAGCTGGAACATTTGGGACTGGGGGAAAATTAAGCGTGAAAAGCAGATAAACCGTGTGATGATGGAAAAAATTGAAACACAACGTGATATTTTTGACAAAAACCTGCGAATTGCAACCACTCAGGTAAGCAATAACATTAAAAAACTGGATGCCACCATTGAAAAAGACAAAGAGATTATCACGTTAAGAGAAAGAATAACGCGGACAAAAGAATCGCAGTTGAAAAACGGAGTGATTACATCAAGTGCTTACATTGTTGAATTAAACGCTGAGACACAGGCAAAAATAAACATGCAATTGCATGAAATTCAGAGGCTTAATGAAGTGGCTAAATTGAATACAATAACAGGAAATTTATAATGAGTACAGAGATATGAGATTTTAGAAAATTAGACATCTATTATCTTAAATCAAGCATCTAATATCAAAAAACATGAAACACATAATTGGAATTTTTATAGTAAGTATACTGTTTTCTGCATGTTCGGGAAACGGGGATTTATCAGATGCCTATGGCAATTTTGAAGCAACCGAAATAGTTGTTTCGTCAGAAGTGCCTGGAAAAGTGATTGTATTTGATACTGAAAATGGCGATTACCTTGAAAAAGGGAAAACGGTTGTAAAGATAGATACCATAAATTTCTACTTAAAAGGCAAGCAATTAAAGGCATTAAAAAATGAAATATCTGTTACTACGCAAGATGTGCTTTCTCAAATTAAAGTACTAGAAGAACAGAAAAATGTACTGCTGATTGAGAAAAAACGTGTTGAAAGCCTGATAGCCGACAGCGCTGCCACCACCAAACAGTTGGATGACATTATTGGAAAAGTAAAAGTGTTGGACAGGCAAATTGAGGCTGTTTATGTTAAAAACAGGTCGGTATTGAGCAAGTTGGAGGCATTGAATGTTCAAATGGAAGAAATTGAATACAATTTGAGCAAGTGTAAGGTCGTGAACCCAATAAGTGGAATTGTTTTGCAAAAATATGTAGAAGCCCATGAACTGGTAATACCCGGCAAAGCGCTTTACAAAATTGCCAATATGGATCAACTTGAGTTGAAGGCGTACATTGATGGTACTCAGCTTCCTAATGTTAAAGTAGGGCAAAAAGTAAAAGTTTACATTGATAAAACCGAAGATGAAAATACAGAACTTGGAGGAACTATCAGCTGGATTTCATCAAATGCGGAATTTACCCCAAAAATTATCCAAACCAAAGAAGAACGTGTAAAACTGGTTTATGCCATAAAAGTATTGGTGAAAAACGATGGCAGGTTGAAGATTGGAATGCCGGGGGAAGTAGTATTTGGAAATTAGAACTTTGTATATTAGAACTTGGTTAATTAGATAAAAGATAATACAATGAATATTTTTGAGATGGATGTTTACAAATTGTCAATGGAAATTGGCAAAAAGGTGTGGAGTATTGTTGACAAATGGAATTATTTTGAGAGAGATACCATTGGAAAACAATTGGTCAGGGCAGTAGATTCAATTGCTGCTAACCTGAGTGAAGGTTTTGGGCGTTACCATTTTAAGGAAAAAAAGAACTTTAGTTATTACTAAGAGGTTCACTTTACAAAACCAGAACCTGGTTAGATAAATCCTAAAGACAGAAAACTAATTAACGAAGACGACTTTAAGTATTTTAAGAAAAACATAAACTTTATTGGAAAAATGTTAAATGGCTACATAAAGTCGATTGGAAATATAAAAGACAAGCCTGGTAATCTTGTAGAAGAGCCTAAAGATAATTATGGTCATTCAGCTGATGATATTTTTATGCTCGAATAGAGAAAGTTCAAAGTTCCAATTTCCAATTTCTAATTTCAAAGCATGGTAAAAGTAAATAACCTATCAAAATCCTACAATGATGTAAAAGCCATCGAAAACATCAATTTTGAGGTAAATAAAGCTGAAATTTTTGGCCTAATTGGCCCTGATGGTGCTGGTAAAACCACTATTTTCAGGATTTTAACCACTTTGTTGCTGGCTGATGAAGGCAACGCTGAAATGATGGGACTTGATGTGGTAAAAGATTACAAAAAAATACGCCAAATTATTGGGTACATGCCCGGGCGCTTTTCGCTTTACCAGGATTTAAGCGTAGAAGAAAACCTTGACTTTTTTGCCAGCGTTTTTGGCACCTCCATTGAGGAAAACTACGATCTGGTAAAAGACATCTATCAGCAGATCGAACCCTTTAAAAAACGAAAAGCAGGTGCATTATCGGGTGGAATGAAACAAAAACTGGCACTTTCGTGTGCACTCATCCACAAACCCGAGGTTTTAATATTGGATGAACCCACAACAGGCGTTGATGCAGTTTCGAGAAAAGAATTCTGGGAAATGTTGAGGAAGTTGAAGGAGAAGAATATCACCATACTAGTTTCAACGCCCTACATGGACGAAGCAAGTTTGTGCGATAGGGTTGCTTTGATACAAAAAGGGCAAATCATGCAGATTGATACCCCACATAATATCATTGAGGCTTTTAGTAAAGAATTGTTTTCTGTACGAAGCAAAAACATTTACCAATTGTTGAAAGACCTGAGAAAATATGACAAAACAAATTCAGTATTTCCTTTTGGACAATACCTGCATTTTACTTCGGTAGATGAAACGGCTGATTTGGATGTACTAAAATGGTATTTGAAAAACGAAGGGCATAAAAATATTGAAATTGAACAAATTAAGCCAAATATTGAGGATTGTTTTATGGCGCTGATGGGTTAGAAATTAGTATACTGGTATATTGGAAATTTGTATATTGAATGAAGTGTAAATAAACTAAAAAGAGATGAATATTTTTGAAATGGATGTTTATAAACTGTCAATGGAGGTTGGAGAAAAAGTTTGGAATATTGTAAGTAAATGGAGCTATTTTGAGAAAGATACTGTTGGTAAACAGCTGGTTCGTGCGATTGATTCAGTTGCGGCAAATTTGAGTGAAGGCTTTGGCAGGTATCATTATAAAGAAAAGAAAAACTTTAGTTATTATTCAAGGGGTTCACTCTATGAATCAAGAACCTGGTTGGAAAAAGCCAGGAACAGAAATTTGTTAAATGAAGAAAATTTTACCTATTTCAAAACAAATATAAATTCAATTGGGCGAATTTTAAACGGCCACATCAAAGCAATAGGGAAATATCCAAAAAATAACAAAGTTGAAGAACCTGAAGAAAAATATTACATTCAAAGTGATAATTTGTTCCCTAACGAATAATACACAGATACACCAATATACAAATATACCAATACACCAATAATGGAGAAAGTAATAAAAGCAAAAGACCTGGTAAAAAAGTTCGGCAATTTCACTGCTAACGATAAGTTGAACTTTGAGGTTTACAAAGGTGAAATTTTCGGATTTTTAGGTGCTAATGGGGCTGGAAAAACCACTGCGATACGTATTTTATGTGGGTTGTCTTCCCCAACATCGGGTGATATTTCGGTAGGTGGCTTTGACGTGTATTCCGAAACAGAAAAAATTAAAAAAAGTATTGGCTACATGAGCCAGAAATTTTCCTTGTACGAGGATTTAACTGTTTATGAAAACATTCGCTTTTACTCAGGCATTTATGGTTTATCTAATCAGGAAATAAAGGAAAAAGGAAACGCATTGATTGAACAACTAGGCCTGACTGACAAGAAAGACTCGCTAATTGGTTCATTACCATTAGGATGGAAGCAAAAGCTGGCTTTCTCAATTGCCATTATTCACGAACCTAAGATTGTTTTTTTGGATGAGCCAACCGGGGGAGTAGACCCTATTACAAGACGACAGTTTTGGGACTTGATTTATGAGGCTGCAGAAAGAGGAATCACCGTTTTTGTTACTACGCACTACATGGATGAAGCTGAATATTGCGATCGAATCTCAATTATGGTTGATGGAAGAATTGAAGCACTTGATACACCTGTGAATTTGATGAAAGAATATCAATCGGAAAACATGGATGGGGTGTTCTTAAAGTTAGCTAGAAATTAGGTACTTAACACTAGTGTTAAGTCAAATTTGATATTTCTGGTAATTAGCCAGGTGACAACACCTGGCTGGTGCACTTGTCAGGTGTTGTCACCTGACAAATTAGCTTTGACATGACACTAGTTGCAGATTACTAGATTCCAGTAACTAGAGACCAGAAACAAGAAACAAGAAACAAGAAAAAAATGAATCGTTTTAAAAGTTTTGTAAAAAAAGAATTCTACCACATATTTCGCGATAAGCGAAGCCTGGTTGTTTTGTTTGGTATCCCTATTGCCCAGGTGTTGTTGTTTGGATTTGTAATAACCAATGATATAAAAAATGCGAAAGTTGCAGTGCTTGATTATTCAAGAGATAATATAACCCGCGAGATAATTAATAAAGTAGTTGCCTCAAAATATTTCAGCATGGCTAACTATCTTGATACTGATAAGGACATTGAAGATATTTTTAAACAGGGCGATGTAAAACTGGTACTGGTATTTGAAAACAATTTTGCCAAAAAAATGGAAAATACCGGAACTGCAGGAATACAAGTACTGGCAGATGCCACCGACCCCAACATCGCTAATTTACTGGTTAGTTATACATCAGCAATTGTGCAGAATTACACTATAGGGTTAAATGACCTGGCCAAAATACCCTTGCGAATTAACATGGAACCCAGAATGTTTTATAACCCCGAATTGCAGAGTGTTTACATGTTTGTTCCAGGCATTATGGCCATGATTTTAATGCTGATTTCGGCTTTTATGACATCAATTACAATAACACGCGAAAAAGAAAGCGGAACAATGGAAATACTACTGGTATCGCCATTAAAACCTGCACAAATTATTATTGGCAAGGTAATGCCTTATGTTTTGCTGTCGTTTTTTAATGCTGTTTTAATCATTTTGTTAGGCATTTTTGTATTTGGAATGCCTGTTGAAGGTAATTTCATCCTTCTTTTGGCCGAAAGCCTGTTATTTATCATCCTGGCCCTTAGTTTAGGAATATTAATTTCAACAGTTGCTCAAAGTCAGCAGGTAGCCATGATGATGTCGATGGTTGCCCTTATGCTGCCAACAATTTTGTTGTCGGGTTTTGTTTTCCCTATTGAAAATATGCCAACTGTATTGCAATGGTTTGCCAATATAATGCCACCAAAATGGTACATCATTATTGTTAAAAATGTAATGCTAAAAGGAACCGGGCTCTTGTATGTTTGGAAAGAAACCCTGGTACTGATTGGCATGACGGTGTTTTTTATTGTGGTGAGTATTAAGAAGTTTAAGGTGAGGCTTGAGTAGAACTTAGAACCTTGAAATTAGAAATTGTTTTTCGTATACAAATTTTTTAGTTTCAACACTAAGTTCAAAGTTCTAATTACTAATTTCTAAAAGAATGAGAACAATTATATTCATAATAAGAAAAGAATTCAAACAAATATTCCGAAACAAGGGAATGTTGCCCATTATTTTTGCTGTGCCTTTTATTCAGTTAATTGTGTTGGTGCATGCAGCTACCTACGAAATGAAAAACATTGACATGTATGTAGTTGATAATGATTTGAGTAGCACTTCCAGAGGGCTGATTAGTAAGTTTGATGCTTCGCCTTTTTTTAATTTAAAAGACGTTGGGTTTTCAACAAAAAAGGCCGAAGAGGCATTGCTGACTGATGATGCAGATGTAGTGCTGGTCATCAATTCGGGCATGGAAAAGTCATTAGTGAAGGAAAACAAGGCAAATATTCAATTATTGGTCAATGCCATTAATGGAACAGTGGCCGGAATTAGCAATTATTATGCCCTATCAATTCTGGCCGGTTACAACAAAGATATCATTGCCGACTGGTACGGGGTAGGGGAGTCAAACATTGTAAAACAGGTAAAAATTGATTATTCTTTTTGGTACAACCCCGAGCTCAACTACAAAACCTTTATGGTACCGGGTATTTTAGTACTGTTGGTTACCGTAATTGGTCTTTTTCTTTCGGGAATGAACCTGGTGCGCGAAAAAGAAATTGGCACCATTGAGCAAATCAACGTCACCCCAATTAAAAAATACCAGTTTATTGTAGGTAAATTAATCCCCTTTTGGGTAATAGCCATGTTCGAACTGGCTTTTGGCTTGTTATTAGGCAAACTTATGTTTAATATTCCCATGGTGGGAAGTTTGTTTTTGGTTTTTGCATTCGCCTCGGTTTATTTAATGGCCATTTTGGGCATTGGGTTGTTTATCTCCACCATTACCAACAATCAGTTGCAGTCCATGTTTTTCTCCTTCTTTTTTATGATTGTGTTTATTTTAATGAGTGGGCTGTTTACCTCAGTAGAAAGCATGCCTGATTGGGCGCAAACAATTGATAAAATAAACCCCATTTATTATTTTATAAAAGTAATGCGTATGGTGCTGTTAAAAGGCTCAACTTTTACAAATATAATTCCTGAATTCGCAGCCATTTCCACCTATGCGGTCATCATTATTGGGCTGTCGGTGTGGAGGTACCGTAAAACGGTATAGTTTATCATAAGACCTAAAAACGTTATTATACCTCTAATCGACAGGTTCTTTTAAGCTATATTGCTAAACTTTTTGAGTGGTTTGACTTAACGCTAGTGTCATGTCAAGTCCAATGTTTCTGGTGACAACGCTTGGCAAGTGCACCAGGGGCTATATCAAAACTAACTTTTGGCCGCTGCATTTCGACAGGCTTAATGCCCGAGCTTCGGTTGCTGAGCTTGTCGAAGCATCGAAGCGAATACTGATAATCAGCAATATAGGCATTTCGACAAGTGGTACACTGAGCATGTCGAAGTGCTCGATGACCCTCACTTTTAAGACTTTTGATACAGCCCCTAATTACCAGAAATATCAAATTTGACTTGACACTAGTATGAAATAATATTATTATCAGGGGTATAGCCGATAGCTACACCCCAATATATGCTATAACTGTAAACCTAATTCGCTGTTTAACAAATCAAGACTCATAACACTTTCAAATCCTTTTGAAGCAATTACTTCAGCAGCACTGCCTTGTATAACAATTATCTTATACTTTGATGATGAAGATGGTGTTAGAATTTGCGATGCATCACCTCTGGCTTCCAAAATATAGCCTACTGTAATTTGATAAACATCATCAACCTTTTTTGTATATCCAGTAAAGTGCATTATGTTCTGCATTGGATTGTATGTAATATAAGGAACTAACTGATATCCACCCAGTGTATTTTTTCGGTATATCAAAACCGCACCATTTTCAACAATGTTTTGAGTAAGAGCTGAAAATGTAGTAGAATATGTTTTCGTTTTATAAACATTAGTTGTTGTATTTTGAAAATATGCCCACTTAGCCTCATCTACTTCAAGTTTAAAGGTTTGGACATTCGCATTTCCATCAGCACCTTTTAACTGGAGTCCAGGTCCCCAAGCTGTTGCACCATTCCCTTCTTTTAAAGGACCATAAAGCAAATAATCATCAGTATCTAAAAAGAAATCACCTTCATTAAATCCTTCCGGCAATCCAGTTTCAGAGGAAGGTAAAATGGTTCCTGAATGAATAACACTTCCATCTGTTCCATTAGTTCCAGTCAAACTAAAACTATTACCCCATTCCCCTTCACTTTTAGGACCATACAAAATCCCTGTTGACAGATCTAAATAATAGTCACCGTCCTGACCTATATCAGTACCTGGCAAACCCTCGCCACTGTAAATTATGCTTCCATCAGCACCAGCGGGACCTACAGCTCCGTCTGTACCAGCTGGACCTACGTCCCCATCTTTTCCGCAAGATGTAATTAACATTGAAAATGTAAATAATAACCCTTTTCTCATTTGATTTAATTTAATTTGCTTGGGCGGTAGTATACCACTACGACACATTTTGGCATAGTTCGAATTTATCTTTGTCTAAAAAACAAAGATATGAAACTAAAAGAGTTTATGACCAAATTTGCTAAAGAAGACGCATGCAAGGAATACTT
>JBNKJW010000268.1:0-15190 GCA_050291445.1 Bacteroidales bacterium
CAAAAAACTAATAATTATAATGCTAGCCAGAGGCACATCATCTACTTCATTAGCTTCAGCTCGAAGTATTCTTATACATCTTCGCTTTGCTAAGTTTTCTCCCTTTGGTCGAAGATATCGCTTCGCTAAGTTGTAGCTAATGCACCTCTGACTTTTTCAACAGGCCCTAAATTAATGAGGAGAAAGGCGATTTAATATCTTTTAAAAGAATTAATTTAAACGAAAATGTTCCGCAACCTTTCAATAAAAAGAAAATTGGTTTTGATAATAGTAATTGTTACTACTATTATTATTGGAACTGGTTTCACCATAACAATCATCTACGAAATTAAAATATATAAAAATGATTTGGTTTACAACGCAAGGGTTAATGCCCAGCTAATAAGTGAGTATTGTGTTGTACCATTAGCTTTTGGTGACAGCAAAGAGGCAACAAGTATTATTGAAAAAATCAAAACCATACCATCAATTACTACTGCTTGTGTTTATGACGAAAAAGGCAATCTGTTTGCCTCCTATCAGAAACTGCCAGATAACAATTTACCCAATTCTGTTCCCAGTGAAGCAACTGAAGTATTAGAGAAAGACCATTATAAAAATTTTCATCCAATTGTTTATCAGGGCGTTAAATATGGTACACTTTACCTAAAAACATCCACTAGTTTATTAAATAAAAAAATAAGCCGCCATATAATTATTATGATTTTCTTAGTGTTTATACTAATCCTTCTCTCTTATATTATTTCCTTAAAACTACAATCTGCAATTTCAAAACCAATATTGGATCTAACTCAGGCTACAAATAAAATTACCGAAGAAGCTGATTATTTACAGCGTGTGCAAAAACATGGAAATGACGAAATTGGAATGCTGTATGATAGTTTTAATGATATGTTGACACAGCTAAATATTCGGGAAAAGGAAAGGGATACTGCCGAAAGTTTACTGAGAGAGAATGAAGAACGAATTAAAAATATAAACCAGGAACTCGAACAAAGAGTTGCACAACGTACCGCTCAACTTGTAGCAGCAAACAAAGAGCTTGAAGCATTTGCTTACTCAGTTGCCCATGACTTACGTTCACCATTAAGGGCATTGGATGGATTTAGCCAGATTCTACTTGAAGAATATCATAATAAGCTTGATAAACAAGGCGAAAACTATTTAAAACGATTGCGTATTGCTGCACAGCGTATGGCACAACTTATTGACGACTTGTTGAATCTTTCTCGGATTACCCGCGACGAAATGAATTTCCGCCAGGTTTACCTGAGCGAAATGGCTTTCGAAATTGCAGACAACCTAAAAGCTGCTCAGCCATTGCACAAGGTGGAGTTTTCAATTCAGGAAGGAATTACAGTGGAAGGCGATGGACGACTCTTACGCATTGTTATGGAAAACCTAATTGGAAATGCGTGGAAATTTAGTTCAAAAAAAACAACTGCTCAAATTGAATTCGGTATGCTTAAACAGGACAGTAAAAAAGTATATTTTGTAAAAGACAATGGTGCCGGGTTTGATATGAGATATGTAAAAAAGCTGTTTGGTGCTTTTCAGCGATTACATGATTCTAAGGAATTTCAAGGAACAGGAATTGGGTTGGTAACAGTTCATCGCATTATTCAAAGGCATGGCGGAAAAATATGGGCATGCGGAGAGGTTGAAAAAGGAGCAACATTTTATTTTACCCTTCAATAGAAAATAATTTCACCGATTACAACTGCAAACTTTAGTATAATATTGAAAAATTTTGTATATTACTGCAATAAAAAAGCTGGAATTGGAGGTAAAATGGAAAGTTCTAAAAAATCGATTCAATTTGGATTTACTAATGAAAATCTTCCCGATTCTTGTCACGTTTATCTAATCTTTGATAGTGAAAAAAAAAGGCGAAAAATTAGCACAGAATATTTAACCACTGGATTAAAAAATAGAGAAATTGTTCGCTATTTTACCGATAAAACTACACCGAAAAATTTAAAATCGTGGCTTAGTGAACAAGGTGTTAAAATTTCGGAAGTAGAAGAAGATGGAACTTTTGCAATATCAAATGCTGAAACCGCTTACTGCCCTGATGGACAGTTTGCCCCACAAAAAACAATCGACAATTCGAAGCTTCGTTATGCAAATGCCGAAAAGGCCGGATATACCTGTTCACAAGCATGTGGCGAAATGAGCTGGGCATTAAAAGAGATTCATGGTTCTACCCGTATTTTGGAATATGAAATGTTACTAAATACTGTCAACGTTCCATTTCCTCATACAGGAATGTGTCCGTACGATGCCCGGTTGTTTGACAGTGCTTCATTGTTAAAAGTATTACAGGTACATCCCTATATTATTGCCCAAGGACAGGTGGTGCAAAATCCATATTATATTAAACCATAGGTTTTTTATGATAAATCTGGCACTTAAAAATACAGGAGATTATTGATGACGCAACCGCTAGATGATATAAGCAGGCAGCAATTTAATTTGCGAGGAATTAATCCCATTATTCTTGGTAAAATAATGGCTGCTCAGAATATGTTGTTTGTGTTGCCAACAAGAAAAAGGATTGTTGAATTTTATTCTGAATTATTGTCTTCGGTTCCGGGTGTAGGTTCTTCCAGAATTTGTCTTGGAAATTCACGTTCACAGTTAAACAAAAATAATATTGAAGTATGTAATGGTTGTGAATTTTTAAATGCTGACACCAAAGAAAATACAACTTATCCCAAAGACTTTAAATGTCAGCTGGGAGAACAAACAAATACTTATGTATTTGCATTAGAAACGATTGATCATCGCTTCGGATTTTTTATTTTCATCCTAAACCAAAAGACTTTATTTGATTTATATAAACCATTTTTATACAACCTGGGCAATTATATTGCTTTATCGCTTGAAAATCGTTTGCAAAAAAATAATCTGGAACAAGCGCAACATGATCTCGAAAAAAAAATACAGGAGCGAACATCTGAATTACAACTGGTAAATATTCAGTTAAAAAAGGAAATAGAAGAACATAAAAAAACTGAAAATGCTTTATCCGAAAGCGAAGAACAATTTAGGTTTCTTTTCGATACTATGGTACAAGGCGTGGTTGTTCAGGATTTGGAAAGCCGGATAGTTAAGGCAAACAATGCAGCCTGCGAAATTCTGGGGCTTAAAATGGAGCAATTGCTCGAGAAAACGAGCTATGATCCTAGATGGAAGCTCATCCACGAAGATGGTTCTACTCTGAAACCAAAAGAAATGCCTTCGAATATTGCCTTGCATACTGGGAATATGGTGACAGATAAACTTATTGGTGCATATATTCCTGAAAAAGATAGTTACCATTGGATTTTGACAAACGCAATGCCAAAGTTTAGGGAGGGTAATAGAAAACCCTACCTGACCATAACTACATTTACTGATATAACTGAAAGAAAACAAGCAGAACAAGAACATCTGGCGCATCTTCATTTTTTGGAAAGCATGGACGGGATAAACCAGGCCATGCAAAGTTCGAATGACCTTGAACAAATAATGAGTAATGTGCTTGATGCCGTACTTTCCATCTTTAACTGCGATAGGGCATTTCTTGCAGTCCCCTGCGATCCCAATGTATCGGAATTTAAGATTTCCATGGAGCGTACCAGCCCCATGTATTCTGGCGCTTTTGCTCGTGGAGAGATGGTTCCGATGTCTCCGGCAGTCCGCAATTTATTCCAGGAACTTCTGGACAATCCTGTTCCAAACGAAATTTTAATTGGTAAAGGTTTGAATCCTGATGATATTGTCTGGAAAACCTATGAAATTAAATCTCAACTCGCCATTGCCCTCCATCCCAAGGTCGGCAAGCCTTGGGAATTCGGTCTGCATCAATGTTCCCACAACCGGGTATGGACACCACAAGAAAAGCAACTGTTTCGAGAGATTAGCAGACGTCTTAGTGATGGTCTTTCAAGTTTACTAACTTATCAGAATTTACAAGAAAGCGAGCAACGTTATAAGTTGGTATTTGAAAATTCTCCTGTTTCTATATGGGAGGAAGATTTTTCGGAAATTAAAAAATGGTTTGACGACCTTAAATCAAAAGGCATTACGGATATTGAAAAATATTTTGAACTACATCCCGAAGTCATTCAAAAATGTGCCAAATTGGTTAAAATTGTTGATGTAAACCAGTCGGCTCTTGTGTTGCACGAAGCATCAACCAAAAAAGATTTGATGACAAACCTTGTTCATACATTTACAGAAAAGTCGTTTAAAACTTTCAGGAAAGAACTTGTATGTATTTGGAATGGATGTACTGAAATGACAAGCGATACCGTGATTAAAACGCTGGACGGCAAGAGACAGGATGTAACAGTGTATTTCTCCGTTTGCCCGGGATATGAGGATACACTTTCCAAAATCCTGGTTTCGTTAATTGACATCACCGAGCGCAAACAGGCTATAGAAGCTATCAGGAAGCAGGAACAGAAGTTTCGAAGTTTGTCTGAAAACTCTCCTGACAATATCATGCGTTATAATAAGGATTGCCAATTGATTTATGCCAACTCCCAGCCGCAAACCAAGGATGGCTATGACGAATCAATTTTCATGGGCAAGACACCCCTGGAAAGCAACCCTAACGGTTTATACGACGGAGGAAGGGAAGAAGTAGTCAACGTCGAAGCAGCGCTAAAGTCAGTATTATCAGGCAACGGCATCACAGATGTTGAAATGCATATCCCAGATGGTTCTGGCGGATTCCGAATTCATACAATTCGACTAGCAGCAGAGTATGACATAGAAGGCAATATTATTGGCGCACTGGCTTTTGGTAGGGATGT
Source organism: Bacteroidales bacterium (assembly GCA_050291445.1). Lineage (GTDB taxonomy): Bacteria > Bacteroidota > Bacteroidia > Bacteroidales > NBLH01 > NBLH01. The sequence continues at coordinate 4,806 of JBNKJW010000268.1, forward strand.
TACCGAACAGCAGAAGGTCGAGCAAAAACTAAAACTACTTAATTTTGCATTAAATAATGTATACGAAGAAGTGTATTTAATTAATGAAAAAGCTTGTTTCGATTATGTAAATGATGAAAGTTGCCATGTTCTGGGTTATAGCCGTGAAAAATTACTTGCGATGAATGTGGCTGATATTGACCCTGATTATCCTTTAGAACGTTGGCCTGAACATTGGAATGAAATCAAAAAACAGAATTCTATAATTTTTGAAAGTCGCCATAAAAAAAATAACGGGCACATCTATCCTGTTGAAATTAGTGCGAATTTTTTTGAATACAACGGCCAGGGCTACAGCCTTGTTTTAGCAAGGGATATAACAGATCGGAAACAAGCAGATGAAAAATTGAAAGATACTGCACGAAGGTTGAATGAAGCACAAAGGTTAGCCCATATTGGCAGTTGGGAACTTGATTTGGTACATGACAAACTGAGTTGGACGAACGAAATTTACCGGATTTTTGAGATTGACCCTGAAAAATTCAAGGCTACTTATGAAGCATTTCTTGATGCTATTCATCCTGATGACCGTGAAGCTGTGAATTTTGCCTATACAGAATCACTTAAAACAAAGAGCCCCTATTCTATAGAGCATCGTCTTCTTTTTTCCGATGGGCGGATAAAATATGTCCATGAGCAGTGCGAAACCTACTTTGAAGGAGATAAACCGATTATTTCCACAGGAACAGTTCAGGATATTACAAATCGTAGGCTGGCAGAAGAGGCATTAAAAGAAAGTGAGTGGAAATACCGGGAAATATTCGACAATGTACTTGATGGATTATACCTTCTTGAGGTTACCGATGATGGGCACTTCCGCACTATTGAAGTAAATCCGGCACTCGAAAAAATAACCGGTGTGCCTCGTACTTTCTCAGTCGGAAAAATCCAGGAAGAAACTGTTCCTCCAGAAGTTGCAGCTGTTGTTAATGCCAAGTACCACCATTGCATTGAAGTCGGTCATCCTATAGAAGAAGAAGTAGAATTAGATCTACCAGCAGGTAAACGTTATTTCCATTCTATCCTTATACCTACCCGCGATGTGACTGGGAAGATTCATCGTATTGTTGGCATATCCCGCGATATTACCGAACGAAAAGAATCAGAACAAAAGCTTAAACTATTAAATTTTGCCTTGAATAATGTTTATGACGAAGCTTATCTGATTGATGAGAAAGCATGCTTCCAATACGTCAACGACAAGAGTTGCCGGGCACTAGGTTATAATCGAGAAGAATTGCTTGCATTGAATAAGACCAATATCGATCCTGATTTCCCTATGGAGCGGTGGATCAAACATTGGAAGGACATTATGGAGCATGGCTCTCTGTTATTCGAAGGTCGTCATAAAACTAAAGATGGCTATATCTATCCCGTTGAGATTAGCGCAAATTATTTTGAATATAATGGTCAGGGTTATAATCTTGCTTTGATACGTGATATAACTGAACGCAAGTTGGCTGAGAAAGAAATTCAGGAACTCAACCAGGATTTGGAAAAACGGGTTGTTAAACGCACAGCACAATTAGAGGCGATAAATAAAGAATTGGAAGCGTTTTCGTATTCTGTTTCTCACGATTTACGTGCACCATTAAGAGGTATTGATGGATTTAGTCAGATATTACTTGAAGAGTATAGGGACAGATTTGATGCCAAGGGACAAGACTATCTGCTCCGTGTTCGCAATGGCGCCCAACGCATGGGTCAGCTTATCGACGATTTATTGAACTTATCAAGAATAAGTCGGGGCCAAATGAATATCCGACAAGTAGATCTTAGTCACATTGCAAATGAGATTGCTAATGAACTCCGTGATTCTGATCCTAAACGCGATGTGAAATTTATTATACAAGATAAATTGATTACGAACGCAGATGGTCGACTATTAAGAATTGTGTTAGAAAATCTTTTAGGGAATGCCTGGAAATTTACCTCGAAGCAACAAAAAGCTATTGTCGAATTTGGTATGTATCAGAAAGATGAGAAGAATGTGTATTATGTGCGTGATAATGGTGCTGGTTTTGATATGAGATATGTACAAAAACTTTTTGGCGCATTTCAACGGCTACATACTGCAAAGGAGTACACCGGAACAGGTATTGGTCTGGCAACAGTACAGCGCATTATACATAGACACGGGGGACGAGCTTGGGCTGAAGGTGAAGTAAAAAAAGGAGCTACGATATTCTTTACATTAAATAAATAAATAATAGCAATATGGAAAACAAAACCATTTTATTAGTAGAAGATAATCTTGATGATGTAGATCTTACAATGCATGCATTAAAAAAAAGCAAGATAAAAAATGAAGTTGTTGTAGTAAACGATGGTGCTGAAGCCTTGGATTACTTATTTGGTAATGGTAAATATAAAGACCGAAACTTATCAAACATGCCGGCGATAATTTTACTTGATCTTAAACTCCCTAAAGTTGATGGTCTTGAAGTTTTGCGCAAGATACGTTCAGAAGAACTAACCAGGTATCTTCCGGTAGTAATCCTTACATCGTCCAAAGAAGACCAGGATATTCTTAGTGGTTATAGTTTAGGGGTAAATAGTTATGTTCGGAAACCAGTAGATTTCAACCAGTTTGCCGAAGCTGTTAGTGCTCTTGGGCTATATTGGCTGTTGCTTAATGAAACTCCTCCGTTAAAATAAAAATTATAGTATGAAACAACATCTGCGGCTTTTGCTTATTGAGGACTCTGAAGATGATGCTCTTTTGATTCTACATCAAATTAGAAAGGGAGGATATGATATAGATTATGAGATTGTTCAGACCGCAAACAAAATGAAACTCATGCTTGAAGAGAAAACATGGGATATTGTACTTTCAGATTATCAGATGCCTCATTTTGACGGATTAGAAGCCCTTAAAATTTTTAAAGAAACAAATATTGATATTCCATTTATAATTATATCAGGTACAATTGGGGAAGAGGTTGCGGTAGGAGCCATGAAAAATGGTGCCCACGATTACCTTATGAAAGACAACCTAAAACGACTGCTTCCAGCTGTTGAACGCGAGTTGAAAGAAGCTCAAAGCAGGGTAGAACGTAGCTTGTTTGAACAAAAAAAGAAAGAAGCGGAAGAGTCCCTTCGTGAAAGTGAGGAAAGATATCGCCTGATTGCCGAAAATACAGCAGATACAATATCTATACTGGATTTTGACTTTAACTACCTGTATGTTAGTCCTTCGATAAAAAAACTAAGTGGTTATACCGTTCAGGAAACCATGTCGCAATCGCTGGATAAAATATTAACACCACAATCTTTTATTAAAGTAAAAAAAGAATTTTATTTTCAAATGGAATTGGAAGCAAATAAAACAGTTGATCCTTCCAGAGCCATTTTACTTGAGTTAGAGGAAATTCATAAAAATGGTTCAATTATTCATGTTGAAATATCGGCATCCTTCATTCGCGATGATAAATTAAATCCAATACGTTTACTGATTGTTTCAAGGGATATTACTAAACGCAGGCAAGCCGAGGAAAAACTAAAAGTGTTATCTCACGCAATTGAGCAAAATCCGGCAATGATAACAATTACTGATACAAATGGGAAAATTGAATACATTAATCCTAAATTTGAGGAAATTACCGGATATTCTTTATCTGAAGCAAAAGATCAAACCCCCAATCTTTTAAAATCGGGCAAAATGCCTGAAGAATTGTACAAAGATATGTGGGATACCATAGTGTCTAAAAATGTTTGGCGTGGTGAATTAATTAATAAAAAAAGAAACAATGAATTTTACTGGGCCAATCTATTAATTTCACCAATAACTGATAATGAAGGGAATGTTACCCATTTTGTAGGCATACAGGAAGATATAACAGAAAGAAAAAAGATCGAGGAAGAACTGATTCTTGCCAAAGAACGCGCTGAGGAAAGTGACAGGTTAAAAACAGCATTCCTTAATAACATAAGTCACGAAATACGGACACCAATGAATGCAATCATAGGTTTCTCCAGATTAATATTATCTGAGTATAATAACAAACAAAAACTTGAAGAATATTCACAGATTATTATAAAAAGCTGCACCGATCTTCTGGAGATAATTGATGGAATAATTGATATGGCAAAAATTGAAGCAGGGAAATTACTTGTAAATTATAGCAACTGTAGTCTCAATGCTTTATTTAATGAATTCACCTTTTTTTATAGTGAATATAAAAAGCGAATAGGAAAACAACACATTGAATTTAAATTGCAGCCTTTTTCAGATTCTTCAGATCTAATAATAAAAACAGATCCGCTTAAACTAAAACAGATTTTAAATAACTTAATCAATAATGCTTTTAAATTTACCGAAGAGGGTAAAATTACAGGTGGATGTAAATTCGATGAAAGCCAAAATATCGTTTTTTTTGTATCTGATACTGGTATTGGAATACCAGAAGACATGCAACCTGTTATCTTCCAGCGCTTTATAAAATCAAACCAAAATAACAGACAATTCAGAGAAGGTACCGGATTAGGACTAGCCATAGCAAAGGAGTTAGTCGATTTGTTAGGAGGTAAAATATGGCTAAAATCAGAACCATTAAAAGGGAGTACTTTTTATTTCTCGCTTCCTTGTGCGATTGTAAGGGATCAAATGTAATTATTAGTAAAAATCCTGATTATGAAAACACTGCTTAGAATATTAATTGTTGAAGATTCTGAGGATGATGCATTGCTAATGACTAATCAAATCGCAAAGAACTATTATGAAGTTTATTATGAGCGTGTTGAAACAGCAATAAAAATGGAAAGTGCGCTCAGGGAAAAAATCAGGGATGTTATTCTTTCAGATTATCCACTTCCTGGGTTTAATGGTTTAGCTGCTTTAACAATTTTATTATACCAAACCGCTGTTAGTAATTCTTGTTATATCAAGGACAATAGGTAAAGAAGTTGCTGTGGCAGCTATGAAGACAGGTGCCCACGATTATATTATAAAGAGTAACATAAGCCGTTTATTGCCTGTTATTGAAAGAGAAATAAATGAATCAAAAATCAGGGCTGAACGAAAACTTCTTGAACATAAAACAGAAGCCCTTGGGTTGAGTGAAGAAAAATTTAATACCAAACCGCTATCAAAATAATTAAAAAGGTTTTGGCTCCGAGGCATCGGGGTGCCGAAGGATTAGCATGTTAGGGAATTTTAATTTTCGTCACATGATAACCATCAGGCATAAAACCTAATTCCAAGCTTGCATGCTTTTTTACTGTAATGGCTTTTGATATTTAATATGGAATATTTATGCAAATGGACAAAAAATTAAACATATTAGTTGTTGAAGATTCCGAAAATGATGCTATTTTATCAATATTTCAAATAAAAAAAGGTGGGTATGATATTTACTATGAACGAGTTGAGACTCGTGAGGACATGAATAATGCACTTGACAATAAAAAATGGGATATTATCCTTTCAGATTTTAAAATGCCTAGTTTTAATGGATTAGATGCACTAAAACTTTTTAACGAAAAAAGCATTGATATTCCCTTTATTATTATTTCCGGAACTATAGGAGAAGAAATTGCTGTAATGGCAATGAAAGAAGGTGCCCATGACTATATTATGAAGGGGAATTTGCAGCGCCTTTTGCCTGCAGTTGAGAGAGAATTACGAGAAGCAAAAAGCAGAGCAGAAAGAAAAGCTTTAGAACAAAAACAGAAATTAGCCGAACAGGAACGTCTATCGCATTTGTGGTTTTTTGAAAGCCTGGATAAGATAAACCTGTCCATCCAGGGAGCAAACAACATTGATCAGATGATGAGCGCTGTTTTAGATCTTGTACTTTCTATATTTGATTGTGACAGAACTTATTTATTATACCCTTGCGATCCAAAAGCTAAAAAATGGCATATACCAATGGAACGAAATAAACCTGAGTATCCAAGTGTGTTGGAGCAAGGGTTGGAGGTGCCTATTGATAATAATGTTGCAAAATCATTTCAGGTACTTCGGTCCAATGATGGGCCAGTTATGTTTGGGCCAGGCACTGCACATCCTTTACCTACTAATGTATTAGAACAATTCAACTTTAAAAACTATATGGCCATGGCTCTTTATCCTAAAACAGGTAAGGCGTGGCAACTTGGCATTCATCAGTGTTCTAAGCCAAGAATATGGGATGATAAGGAAGTAAGACTATTTCATGAAATAGGAAGAAGGTTGACTGATGGATTAACTAGCTTGTTATTGTATCAGGAAAAAAGCATAAGTGAAGCAGAAAACCAAGCTATCATTAATGCTGTGCCTGATTTGTTATTTCGGATAAACAATAATGGGACTATTTTAGACTATCGCAGACCAGAAAGGATGAAACAATATCCCTTTCAGAAACACTTTCGGGGGAAATCATTAAACAAGGTATTTCCTCAAGACATTATCCCAAAAGTAAAAAAAGCAATTAACAAAGCTATCGCAACTAAAGAGATAATAACATTTGAATACGATCATTTTATAAACGATCAGAAAATTTATTTCGAAAGCAGGGCTGTTCAACTTTCTTCGGATGAGGTTTTAATTGTTGTACGTGATATATCCGATAAAAAGCATGCTGAAATATTGCTTCGAGAAAGCGAAAAGCGATACAAACATATTACTGAAGGATTAACTGATTATTTATATTCTGTTCACGTAGAAAATGGAAATGCCATAGGGACTGTGCAGGGAGAAGCTTGTGAAAGTGTAACTGGTTACAGACCAGAAGAATTTGATGAAGATCCTTATTTATGGTTAAGGATGGTAGAGCCTGAAGACAAAGTTCTGGTACGTGATTATGTAAAACGCATTTTATCAGGAGTTAATGTAGCGCCGATTGAGCATCGTATTAAATGCAAAAACGGAGCTGTAAAATGGGTTCTGAATACTGCTATTTTAACAAAAGATGTCAATGGGAATTTGATTTCATACGATGGGGTAATAAAAGATATTTCTGAAAGAAAATGGTCTGAAGAAGCACTTCGATTAAGTGAAAAACGTTTTTCACAAATTTTTCGACTTAGCCCAATTGCAACAATACTTTTCAGAGTTTCTGATGAGAAAATAGTAGATGTTAATGATGCTTTTATTAAAGATACTGGCTATAATCGAGAAGAAGTTATAGGTTTCACATCCCTGCAGTTAAATTTATATGCAAATCCTGAAGATAGGAATATTATTTTACAAACATTGAGAGAAAAAGGAATTATTGAGAATTACGAATTTAAAATGAGACCTAAATCAGGTATTGTTCGTTTAGGGCTTCATACAACAATCTCAGTAAATTTGGCTGGAGAAGAGCATTATTTGTCTTTAATTAGGGATATTACAGATCGAAAAAAAGCAGAAGATGAATTGCGTAAATTATCACAAGCTGTAAAACAAAGTCCGGCTTCAGTTATAATTACAAATATTAATGGCGACATACAATATGTAAACCCAAAGTTTTATAAAGTTACTGGCTATTCAGAGGAGGAGATCATTGGACAGAACTCACGCATTTTAAAATCAGGGGACATGTCTTCTGAATATTATAGTAATCTGTGGCAAACTATTAAATCGGGGAAAGAATGGTTTGGAGAACTTCATAACAAAAAAAAGAATGGTGAATTATTTTGGGAAATAGCCTCCATTTCTCCAATTTTCAACTCTGATGGAGACATTACACATTTCCTTGCTATTAAGGAAGATATTACAGAACGTAAACTCTCTGAAAAGGCTTTGATTGATTCAGAAAGAAAATATCGCATTGTTGCCGATAATACATACAGCTGGGAATTTTGGTCAGGAGAAGATGGGAAATACATCTATTGTTCACCCTCTTGTTATAGGGTGACAGGCTACACAGCTAAAGAATTTATTGAAAATAAGGAACTTAAATACAAAATTATCCACCCTGATTATTATAAAAAGTTCTATGAACACTCAGTTTCTCCATTTAAAACGGAACCAATTAACCTCCAATTTAAAATCATACATAAAAATGGAACAGAGCGGTGGATTGAACATATTTGCCAACCTCTCTTTGATGATAATGATGTATATATTGGGCATAGAGGAACAAACAGAGATATTACGGAGCAAAAAGAAATTGATCGCAGGTTGTTAGATGCAGTGATATCAGCCGAAGAAAACGAAAGAAACAGGTTTTCTCAAGAATTGCATGACGGTTTGGGGCCAATGCTCTCTACAGTAAAATTATACTTTCAATGGCTTTCTGAAACGAAAGAAGTTGCAAAGCAAAAAAGAATCTCTGAAACGGGTCTTCAAAATATAAATGAAGCCATTCAGGCAGTAAGAGAAATCTCAAACAGTCTTAGTCCGAGAATATTAATAAACATGGGATTAATAGCGGCACTAAAACATTTATGCCATAGAATTAATGAAACAAAAAAACTCTCAATAGAATTAAATTGTGACCATGAGAGACGATATGACTCTTCTTCAGAAATTACAATTTATCGAATTATATCTGAACTTATAAATAATACAATCAAATATGCACAGGCAAAAAAAGTTATAATTAACTTTAAGCATAATTACGAGAAAAAAAATCTAATAATTAATTATTCTGATGATGGAAAAGGATTCGATTTTGATAAAGTCCTACAGGCTAGAAAAGGATTAGGAATAAATAATATGATTCAACGTATTTCTACTTTAAAAGGAGTTATTAACTTTGATACAGGTGTAGGAAAATCATTAAATGTAAAAATAGAATTGCCACTACTAATATAATAAAACATGGCTAAAGAAAAAATTAAAGCAATTATTGTAGATGATCATCAAATGTTTAGAAATGGATTAAAATCTTTACTAGAACAGGAAGGTTGGGCGAAAATTATTGGTGAAGCTTCAAATGGTCAGGAATTTATTGAACAATTACCTCTTACTGATCCTGATATCATCCTTATGGACATTGATATGCCTATTATGGATGGCATTAAGGCATGTGAAATGGCTCTTAAAAATAATAAAAATTTAAATATTCTGGTTTTAAGTATGTATGATGATTATTCTCATTATTCAAAAATGATATCGTTAGGTGTAAAAGGTTTTATATCAAAATCTGCAGGAAAAACCGAACTTGAAAAAGGTATAAGTGCTGTAAGTAATGGAGAATACTATTTTTCTTCCGATTTATTGAGAAACATTGTTGTTGAAATTGATAAAACGAAAAACGAAAAAGAGACTGAAAGTGATTTAACAGATCGTGAATTAGAAGTATTGAAGCTTATATGCAATGGCTATTCAACTCATGAAATAGCTGATGAATTATGCCTAAGTAGCAAAACTATTGATAATTATCGCTCAAAGATTCTCCAAAAAACAGAGGTTAAAAACACGGTTGGACTAGTAATATATTCTATAAAAAACGGAATCATTAAGCTATAATAAGCAGAACTTGATCGGATGATGGGTAAAAACTGATATCTTATTTTAGGTGATATCAATATACCTCTATCTTAGATAGCGAAATAAAAAGTATTGGCCATAAGCTTATTGAAATTTGTTTAAATAGAAATCCTGACAGTTTAGTTTATTCCAATTTTACCAATAGAGTTCCCGTGGCACTCGTTACATCTTCCATGGGTGATTTTCGGCCCCATGTAAGTTTCTTTCCCATCAGTTGATATTACAGTAACATACAAGCCTTCACCAAACGATACGGCTTCAGTGGTATAAAAATTCCCCTTGTTATCAACTTCAATGTTTTTAACTACTTCGCCCCCACCTTGAGACTGGCTTGTTAACTTTACCACAGCATTTGGGTATGTATTACCCGATGAATTTTCATAAATGGTCCCGGCTACTGTAAACCAGCCTTCTCCACCCCCATTGCTAATATGACAATCCATGCAGTTTTCACCCGCATTATGGCTTTCGCTCAAAAAATTTCGACTTATCTTTGTTTCGTTTTCACTCCCTTCTTTTTCGCAAGCGACAAAAAATATAACTGAAAAGAGAGTTAAAATAAAAATTTGTTTCTTCATATTAATAACTTTATTATGCATTTATTAAAAAATAAGCTTTTGGCCAAACTTACCTTGCCGTTCAGGCTACAAGTCTAAATCGTCAGAATCTGTAAGGTTTAAAACAGTAAAACGCCAATTATTAATAAATAGTGTATTTGAAACTAAAATCAGAGCAATTCATCTGAATTTCCTTTTTTCATCACAGAAAAATATATTTTGCCTAATTTTAAAAATTCGATGGTAAGAGACACTAAAAATAGTTTTGTAGCTAATGCACCTCTGACTTTTTCAGCAGGGCCTAAATACAATACCCCCACATCGCCTATTGATAATATACGAAATTTAATTATCTTTGCTCCATGAGAATTCGTAAACCCATTAATGTA
>JBNKJW010000269.1:0-8874 GCA_050291445.1 Bacteroidales bacterium
AAAAAAACAATTACAATGAAAATACTAAAAACCATTTACTGTATCGACAACCACCCACGCCAAAAAACCGACAGCTCAAATACCCACAATCAAAACAGCTTTAATAGCGCTCTATAAACTGATTGAGCTGAGCGGTAAAACCAAATAAGCAAATAAAACGATGGTAAAAGTACTTTGTTGCTATTAGGTAGTGTTTGCTGCTTTCAAACGTAATAATAGAAATATAAAAAAACAATAGTGATTAATAAAATAACAGAAGAAATGAAAATGATAATTGGCAGTCAAAAACTATTAAAACAAAAGGCTAATAACCTGTTAACTAACGACTAGACATGGGAAAAAGGGCAGCCAACATTACCGGCTAAAGTAGTTAGAGCTGCCCCGGCTCCCTCCCAAAAAAGAAAGGAGGTGAATTGGCAAAGATAAGGAAATAATTAATTAAGGACTTCGGATCCTTACCGGTCTAAGAGTAAAACATAAAAATATCATGCTTTCAAAAAAAATCTTTATACTCGTATCGTCAACCAATTAAAACCTGTTATTGTGAAAAAAACAAGAAGTATTATTTTTAACACGTTAGCATTACTTTTATCGACCCTCTTTGTTTCATGTGATATCCAAACATCAAAGTACCCACAGGAAGTCAAAAACGCACTTGATTTGGCCGGAGAAAACAAAACAGCTTTAAAAGAAGTAATAAGGCACTACAGCCAAAACCCGGCTGACAGCTTAAAACTAAAAGCAGCTTTTTTTCTGATTGGCAACATGCCCGGGCTTTACACATTAGATACCACCACAGGAAAGGCTATTATTGATATTGAAAATATAAGTTCAGAGTATCTTATTAAAAATATTGAACAAGCATATAATATGTGCGAAAAACAGTTATTGACCAGGGAGCTTTCCTTTAACAATTTTTGCAACTATGTTTTGCCTTACCGGATTAACACCGAAAAACCAGAAAACTGGCGCAGCCTGGTAATAAAAAAATATTCAGCATTCTATGATTCTCTAAAAAGTGGTTCTATCGATAATTTACAATTGGTCAACCTTATTAATGATGATCTTAAGAAAGGATTTAAATTCTCATTAAAAAGAAATAGTATGCCACATGGTTATTCCAGCTTAAGTATGTATAAGACCGGTAACTGCCATGCAATGACTAAACTGGCAACTTTTTGCATGAGGGCATTCGGCATACCGGTGGCCATGGATTATACTCCTTCATGGGGCAATATTAATGGGGGTGGGCACGTCTGGAATGCCCTTATCATTAATGATAGCACTTCCATCCCTTTTATGGGTGCCGAAGGCGATCCATATAAACACAAAGTATTTCGTAGTATTTATGGTGACCTGGCCAAAAAATGTGGAAAAGTGTTCCGCCAGACTTTTTCATTGCCAGGCATAGAGAAGCTTGAATACAAGGAAATTTTAAACAGGCAACGGAAAGTTGATGTTACAGGAGAATATTGGCCTGTAGAAAATATACCTGTTAATATGCCGAAAAAATTGGGTAGCCAACAGTATGCAGTTATCTGCTCCTACTCAAATGGCTGGTGGAAACCAATCTTTAAGGCAAAAAATAACACAAGGAAGAGTGTAACCTTTGAAAACATGTCTACAGGTTTAATTTACATGGTGGGCATTGATTATGCGGGAGAAATAACTCCTATAATACCTCCATTTATATTGTCAGAAGAAAAAAAAGTAATTGAACTGGTGCCAGACATGAAACACCTACAATCAATCAAAATCAGGCATACTACACCTTTAATCATTGATATAGTAAATTCATATACCCTCGGTTTAGAAGGCGAGGAGTTATGGAGTTATCAGGACAATTTGGCAAAAGGAAAACACAGGCAGGAAGTGGTACAGGGAAAAGGATATACTTTGTATTATTGGGATAACGATGGATGGCAATTATTATCAAAGAAAATGGCTACCAAAGAGTTTGTGGAGTTTAAAAACATGCCTACAAATTGCCTTTTTAAAATTACGGGGGAAAAATCAAACGGCAAAGAAAGGATATTTACTTATAAGAATGGAGAACTGACATGGTGGTAATTTAAAACATAAAATTGATAAAGAAAATTAAAAGCTAAATAATATAGGAATAGGCTTCATAGTTCGTAGTCTGCAGTTCACAAGGTGCACTATAGACTGGCAGTTGAGAACTGAAGAGCCTGACACTGTTACAAAGGAACCTTAAAATAATGAAATTACGTAACCACAAAATAAAAACCCGAACCTTATTGAATTCAGCCTTTCTCCTGGCAATATCATGCTTGTTGTACTATTCCATCGTTCGCTTACCCCTAATACCAACCGAAGTATATTCTACAGGAAACTTAAACGAACGCTTTTTCGTTTTTTTCAAAATCATTGGCCTCCTCGTAACCGTTGTAATTATTTATAAAACCATACAAAAAGGTAAGACAAATCAGTTCAGGTTCAAATTAATTGATATCACCTTAAGTCTGTATTTTATCTACTGCCTGGTAAGTTATTTTTTCATAGCAAATTACAATGGCATATCGGTAAAACTCATTGAAATAGCATTGTTGGCAGTACTTTACCTACTGGTGAGAAATATTTCAAATTTAACCATTATTATGCTTTTACTGATAATGACAAGTGCCATTATACAGGCAGCATATGGCTTATTGCAACTTTATGGTGTTTATGACTCCAATCATAATTTATTTAACATTACCGGGAGTTTTTTCAACCCCAGCCCCTATGCAGGTTATTTGGCAGGTATTTGGCCAATAGCCCTGGCCATTTATCTTTTCAGAGATAAATTACCAATATCTTCAATTAAATTACCGAGCTTGCCAAAGCACCAATACGCCAATACACCAATATACAAATTTCTAAGTTCTAAGTTTCATGTTCTAATTCCTAATACTCTTAAAAGACGGTCAGGCTTGTTGAAGCACAAATACACAATATCAAATAAACCAATGACCAATGACTTAACGACCAATGACCAACCCACAAATAAACCGATAAGTAAAACCCTATACAACTACTTACCATTTATTTGCCTGGCCTTAATGCTACTGGCTCTCCCCGCCACCCATTCTCGTGCAGCATGGCTAAGCATAATTGCCACAAGTGGCATTTTATTGTTGTTAAAATCAAAATTAAGAAACAGGTTAAATACATACTTAAACTCAAAAGCTAAAAAATGGTTGGCAATTACTTTTACATTTATTATAATAATATCAGGCACCACAGGCCTGTATTATTTTAAAAAAGGCTCTGCCGATGGCAGGGTACTTATCTGGAAATCCACTGCTTTAATGATAAAAGACAATCCACTAATTGGTATTGGATTTGGCAAATACCAAGCACGCTACATGGATTACCAAGCCAATTATCTGCAGGGAAAAGAAAAATCTAATGAAGCCTATTTGGCAGGTGAAACCAATTATGCCTACAACACTATTTTAAAACAAACCACAGAATTAGGGTTAATTGGCTTGGTATTTATCTTGTCGGTTCTTTATTTTATCTTTTTAGCAAAACCCAAAGCTAAAGGAAAGTACTATTTATTGTTAGCAGCTAAAATGGGAATAGCAGGGATATTAATATTTAGTATGTTCTCCTATCCTGAACATATTCTCTCTATAAAAATACTGTTTGTCACCCTGTTGGCAATCGTATCAAGCCAATCCAAAAGTCTTAAGCTCCAATTTCTAAGTTCTAATAAACCAATATACCAATACACTAATAAACTAATTTTTAAGTTCAAATTTCTAAGTTCTATCTCAAAAGCAGTCCTCCTGTTTATTACAGTATCAACCTTTTATTTTGCATACCCAATTTACAGGAATTTTAAAACAGCTTATACCAATTGGATTAACGCCAATTGGACCTACCAGATTGGTATTTATGACGACTGCCTTGAAGATTATACAAAAGCATATCCGGTTTTAAAAAACAATGGATCGTTTTTGCTAAACTATGGGAAAGCCCTTTCAATGGCAAAAAAACATATAGAGGCAATTAAAATTTTAAAAGAAACCGAAAAGCATCTTAAAAACACCATTGTTTATACAGCGATGGGCGATAGCTATAAAGCTTTGGAAAAACCAATTGAAGCAGAAATAGCCTATAAAAAGGCCTGGCAGATGGTTCCTGGGCGTTTTTACGCAAAATACTTATTAGCAAAACTTTATGATGAAACCGGGCAAAATAAAAAAGCACAAAAAACAGCAAACGAACTATTAACAAAAAAAGTAAAAGTAGAATCGACAGCAATTAAAGAAATAAAAGAAGAAATGAAGAAGATAGTTGGCAGTCATTCCAGTCCACAGTCCACAGCTGGCAGTCATAACATGCAAACTAAAGACTGAACCAGTGCGCAGTTGGTGATTAGGGCGCACAAACTTGCGACTGACGATTGGAGACTGAGAACTAAAAATGACAACAATGAACTTTAAACAATGAAATAAAGCAAAATAGACCCACGCCCAGACTGCGGACTGTAGGCTGAAGACTGGGAACTGGACAGAACAAGGGAAAAAGGGCAGCCCCATTACCCGCTAAAGTAATAACAAGCTGCCCCGGCTCCCTCTCTAACTTAAAAAAGCACGCCTTTGCTAAAGCTATGGCGGGCAAAGAAAGGAGGTGATTTGGCAAAGATAAGGAATTAATTGATGAGGGACATAGTGTTCTTGCCCGTGAAAGGATATACCGGGAAATGAAACTTATTTTTGAAATTTTAAATTATTAAAAATGAAAAAAAGAATTGTAAAAATAGTTGCTGCTATTGCATTTGTAGCTTTAGCTTTTGGGAATATTTTAGTTGTTTCCAATAATGGTGCTAATGATATTAGTTTAGAAAATGTTAAAGCAAATGCCCTTGATCCATTAGAACCACCTAATCAGAATAGAAATGATGGAGTTTGTCATTATTGTAATTGGGGTACGGGTGTTGAATTTAATTGTTATAATGACCACGCCAGTGGATGTTATGACATAGGATGTTCTTACGGATATTGTCAATAATTAACAAAAGGAAGGCTTTTTAAATAATATAAAAAACAAGTCTACTTGTTTTATTGGATAATTGACAAAGAGCCTTCCGTTATTACTGTCTGATTTTTGTTGTAATGCCAAAAGTTTTATTTATACAAAATAATTAGTTGGCATTTACAACCCAATAATTAGTAACAGTTTCTTATTTGTTCTTTGACATTTTTGTAATCATATTTGCAGGTATTAACGTATTAAATTTTCGTCAGATAGAGACAGAAAATTTACAGAATATCGTTATTTGTCTGACCAATTCTGAATTTATTACTAAAATAGGAATAAGACAATTAACTCGCAACATATCTAAACCTTAAAGCATTTAAGGTCTTTCCTTCGAGAATTAAATTTTCAAATAGTTTAATTTCCAAGAACTTTTACATAGTAGGCTATTCCCCAAAATTATGTTTAATATTATTTTATTAGAGAATAATTTGCTTTTAATTTTGGGATTAATACTTGAGAGCTCTGAACTTTCCAGAATATTCTTTCTTAGGAAAAATATAGTTGAAGTTTGTAATTTTAATTGTATTCACCATAATGTTATATTATCTGGATTGAAGTAATATGTGTTTATGTTTAGTTATAGATTATTGAATTTGCAGTGAATATTCAAAATCCTAGATTAAATTGTCAGACCAAACCTGTACAAATAAGATAAACAAAAAGTTTCAAAGAATGTCTAATATTTTCTTGTACCCATTACTAGTACCAAATAAAATATATTACAATATGAAAATAAAAAAAATAATATTAGCCTGGTTAATATTTGCATTTCTTCCTGAGTGTAATAACCCTGTGGAAATAAATCATGTTCAATCTGAAATCATTGATATCCCTGAAGAATCCAATGGGCATCTATTAAACGATAGTTTAACAACAAACTTTAGAATTATTCCTTTGGAAACAAAAGAGAATTGCCTGATTTCTGAAATAAGACGATTAATTATAGCTCATGACAAGTTTTATATACAGGACGACAGAACACGCTCAATACTTATATTTAATCAAGAAGGAAAGTTCTTATATAAAATTGATAAATTAGGAAAGGGTCCTGGCGAATATACCCAACTTCTGGATTTTAATGTAGATAAGAAAGGTAATATTTTCATTTTAGAATGGTTAAGAATAATTAAATATGACCCAAATGGAAAATACTTAGAGACTTTAGATTACAATCATTTAAAAACTAAAGAAAATGGGTTTTATCCATTTAATATAGCTATCCTGGACAATGAAGATATGTATTTCTATACAGGTACGATGGGAGGGAGTGGTATAAGTAATCTTGACCATTATGCAGTCACTCGTGTTAATAATAAAGCGGAAATTGTTAGTAAAAACATATTAATGGAAAGAGTCAGTCAAAACTATCCAGTCATGTTTTACAAGAATTCATCAAATGAATATTTTATGCAAACTCTTAAGGGAAATGATACAATCTATTCATTATCTACAGAGGGAGTTATACCTAAGTATTTTGTAAATTTTGGTAAAAAATCTTTTCCTCCTGATTATTTTCCTAAACAATTTAAAGACATGGGAAAAATCTACTTTGATGCTGATAATAAAACTGAATATCGTAGTATAATTCATAATATAACAGAAAGTAATAATCTACTGTATTTTAACTTCCGAGGAGCAAATAAAATATTTGAGGCACTTTATTCAAAAAAAAGTAAAAAAACTAAAGTAGGGAGAGTATTCACACATCCGACAGCAGCTGGGATTCAAAATTACAACCCCCAAACGGATGAGTTTATTTCAATAATGGCTGATATGTCCATTGCCCTCATACAGGACGAACGAAAAAAATACAAGGATGAATACTCTAAGACTGATAAGAAAATTATCGAATATATAGATAGTACCCAGGAGAAATTCAACAATCCATTTTTAGTAGCCTACAAATTAAAAGACTTTTAATATTTATTTCCTTATGAAAAAAACAAAAATTCTTATTTTTTTTATTAGCACCTTATTTTTTCTAAATATATGGCTGCTATTTAAAATTAGAACTAGCAATTCTATTATTACAGAGTTGACTGGCGATATAGCAGAGCTGGATCAAGGGAGCTCGGAAAAAGAATATTTATTTAGAATGTTCGAAAACGATATCGAATTAATGTTATTTTCAGAAAATATTCATATTAATATTAGTGGAAAGATTGGGAAAGGAAACAAACAAACTATGTTTGACAACATAATTAATGGCAAACCCAAACTATTTCTACGATACTCTGAACTCAATTGCCATACTTGTGTAGACATACAATTTGAAGCATTAAAAGAACTTGGAAAAAAAATTGGTAATGAAAATATAATTCTTTTAGCCTCGTATAAAGGTGATGGAGATCTAAATCGTTTTATGAGAATCAATAAAATTAATTTTAAGGTGTTTAATATCGAAAACAGTGGATTACCTGTAGAAAAAGCAAACACTCCGTTCTACTTTATAGCTGATGGTTCAGGATTTGCTAAATTAGTTTTTGTGCCAAGAAAGGAATATCCAAAACTTTATAAAAAATATTTAGAAATTGTTTCCCAAAGATTCTTTCAAAATTAGAGAATCAAATAAATAGGGTATTAGAAAAAGCCTTATAAAAAGAAATGCATAAAAAGAATTTTGAAATACTGGTATTTGTAATCACAATAATAACGGCAGTGCCTGGCCTCTATTGGCTAAGCCTGCCAGCATTATTAACCGGTTTGCTTTCCCAGCTTTTCAAGTCTGATAATAAAATTACTGTTTTTATAAAAAAATATAGGCTTGTACGTTATCCACTGATTTTTATCAATATATTCCTTATCGCAATATTCTTAAGGTTATTCTTTTTTGGTATTTACAACATCCCTTCCCCATCAATGGAAAACACGTTAAAAACTGGTGATGTAATTATGGTAAACAAGCTGGCCTTTGGCCCGGTTTTGCCACGTTCCGGCTACGAAATCCCCTGGGCAAACCTATTATGGTACTTAAACCCAAACACCCGAAAAGATTTTGGAAAAAACATTTGGCCCTACTATCGTTTATCAGGTTATTCCAGGATAAAAAGGAACGATCTATTTGTCTTTAAAGCAGCATGGGACAATAATTTTTTCATAGTAAAAAGGTGCATAGGTATGCCAGGAGATAGTTTACGGGTAAAAAACGGTAATGTATATTGTAACGGGAAATTAATTGTACTTAAACCCACTGCAAAAACAACCTATAAAGTATTTTATAATGATTATTTGCAAACAAAAAAACTTATTGATAACCAAGGGCTTTACAATTATTTTCAAAACTGGCAGGATAGTGTAAGTTATTTGTCAGTAGATATTAGCCCTAAACAAGCCAACAACTTAGAAACAAGTCCTTTTGTAGATTCTGTTGTACGAGTTTCTTTGGGATACGATAGCACATATACTGCCTTTCCACACGATAGCCTGCTAAAATGGAGCATAGATAATTATGGGCCAATACTCATCCCTAAAAAAGAAACAGAAATTGAATTGAATAAAATTAATTATCATCTTTACAAAGATATTATCCAAAAATTTGAAGGAAAAAATATCAAAGAGAAGAATAATTGGTATTTCATTGGAAATAAAAAGACAACATCTTTTAAATTTGCAAACAACTATTATTTTATGATGGGCGATAACAGGCATAATTCAGCAGATTCCCGGATATGGGGTTTTGTGCCAGAGTGCAACATTATAGGCAAAGCAACCATGATTTTATGGTCAAAAGGAGAGGGAGGATTCAGGTGGAACAGGCTTTTAAAACGGATTATTTGAAGATAGTTTCCAGTCAGTAGGCGAACTGTGGACAGAGAACTGAAG
>JBNKJW010000270.1:0-7479 GCA_050291445.1 Bacteroidales bacterium
AAGTATTCCTTGCATGCGTCTTCTTTAGCAAATTTGGTCATAAACTCTTTTAGTTTCATATCTTTGTTTTTTAGACAAAGATAAATTCGAACTATGCCAAAATGTGTCGTAGTGGTATACTACCGCCCAAGCAAAAAAAACTATTTTTCACTATCTATTATTACCATTTACAGCTTTTAATTTTACTTTATTTGCTAATAAATACATTACAGGTACTATAATTAATGTAAGAAAAGTTGCAAAAGCTAAACCAAATACCACTGTCCAGGCCATTGGGCTCCAAAAAGCAGCATTATCGCCACCAATATAAATATTTGGTTCAAAGTTGGTGAACATCGTTACAAAATTTATATTTAGCCCAATTGCCATAGGCAGCAACCCTAGAATAGTAGTAATTGCTGTTAACAATACGGGGCGCAACCTGGTTTTTCCGCCTTGTACAATACATTCATTAATTTCCTCGATGGTTAAATTATCATCGGTATCTAAACCTTGTTTTGCTTTTAGTTGCGATTTTAAATAATCGATGTAATCAATCAGAACAATGGCATTGTTTACCACTACCCCTGCCAGCGACACAATTCCAATACCTGTAAGTAGTACCACTATTGGCATTTTAAAAGTTGCAATACCACCAAATACACCAATGGTACTAAATACAACACTACCAATAATTATTAATGGTTTAACAAATGAGTTAAACTGCGATACCAAGATAATTAGTATTAGTGCAATAGCTGCAAACAATGCCCCGATAAGGAATTTCATGGTATCAGCTTGTTCTTCTTGTTCACCGGTGAATGCATATTCATATCCAACCGGAAGCTTATAGCCTTTTAATATCTTTCGAAGTTGTTCATTTATCCTGTTTGCATTGTAACCGGTATTTACGCCGGAAAATAAGGTTACAGCCCTGTTTAAATCCTTGTGCTTGATGCTTCCAAAACTTGTACTGTAATGGATATCGGCCACTGAGGCAATAGGCACTTGCATCATTTGCCCCTGCTTGTTACGGAAGGTTATTTTTTGATTAAGCAAAGTAGCTAAATTGTACCTGTATTTTTCTTCTAACCTCAATTGAATGGGATAATCATCCTCGCGGCCTTTATAATCTGATAACTCTTTGCCAAACAACGCAGTTCTTATTGACATAGCAATAGAGTATGTGGATAATCCAAACCTTCGAGCTTTATCTCTGTCGATTTCAATAAAAAGTTCAGGGCTACCAGTTTCTATATCAATTTTAAAACCTTCAATCCCATCAATTTTTTCCTCAGCAATTAGCCGTTGCATACTATCTGTGATATTTACTAATTGCTTAATTTCTTTTCCTGTTACTTCAATATTAATAGGATAGCCTGCAGAGGGTCCTGTGGGATTTTTTTCAATAAAAAACTCAATGCCTGTATATTTGTTATGCAATGAATCGGTTAGCACTTTCATGATTTCAGTTGAAGAGCTTGCTCGTTTTTCGAAATCGACAAAATTTATTGTAGTAATCGATTTGTTTGGCGAGTTGCTCAACGAAATTTCCCTTTCTCTTTTTGCCCCTTTTCCAACAGTTGTAAGCATTGATTCAACATCATCTTTATGTGGTTCTAAAAAACGCACAATATCTTTTTCAACTCCCCTAATCAAAGAGTCTGTTACAGAAACATCAGTTCCAATAGGCAATTCTGCTATTACATTAACATATTGAGGATCGGATTCAGGAAAGAAAACAACATCTAAATCTCTGGCACCCATAAACATTATTGTGCCGATTAAAAGTCCAATAGTTCCAAAGAAAAATAATTGAGGACGTTTACCTCTTAATGCAAATTGCAAAGATTTTAAATAATACCTCTCAAGTTTAACCAAAAATACATTTTGGAACCACTGAGCCAAATCAAACAGCACAAACAGGTTCAGTAAAATAAGAACTGCCATTAAAACCATTAAATTAGCCAGTCCAAATGATTTTGAGAAATACAATAAAACGGCAAAGCCTATTAATGAAAAAGCAACTATAAGGTTTTTCTTTTTCTTAGGTTTTGTTTCCTTAGCACCATCTTTCATAAATGTTACAGTGAATACCGGAATTAGTATTAATGCAACAAATAACGAAGATGATAGTACAATAATTAATGTGATAGGCATAAATTTCATAAATTCACCCATCATATCGTCCCAGAAAAGTAAAGGAAAAAAAGCTGCAAGTGTGGTTGCTGTGGATGATATAATTGCCAGGGCTATCTCACCAGCTGCCAGTTTGGCTGCTTCAAATACTTTGTAACCTTGGTCTAGAAAACGGTAAATGTTTTCAATTACCACAATAGCATTGTCAACTAACATACCTAATGCAAGTATTAACGAAAACAAGGTCATCATATTAATAGTGGCACCCATTGCCGATAATATTGCAAAAGAGAG
Source organism: Bacteroidales bacterium (assembly GCA_050291445.1). Classification (GTDB taxonomy): domain Bacteria; phylum Bacteroidota; class Bacteroidia; order Bacteroidales; family NBLH01; genus NBLH01. Next base: position 2,413 of record JBNKJW010000270.1, read on the forward strand.
CAACATTGACATTGGGATAGCAATACCCACAAACAATGCATTTCGTAAACCCAAAAAGAAAAACAGGATAAGAACCACAAAGATAACCCCCATAATCATACTGTTCCAGAGGTTGTCCAGTTGAGAACGTACCCGCTTTGACTGGTCATTAGTGATACTAATCTTTAAACTATCATCTAAATAACCATCTTTTTTAGCTTCTTCTATCTTTTCAAAAATTTGATCAACAGCGCTTAAGAGGTTTTCGCCACCCTTTTTAATAACCTGCAACGAAACCACCGGCTCCAAATCCAATCTTGCATAACTTTGTGTTTCTGCATAGGTATCTATAACTTCGGCCAGATCTCTTAAATAAACAATATTTCCTTTTTCCGATTTTACTATGATGTTTTCAACTTCGGTAGTGTTTTTAAACTCTCCTACAGCCCTGATTGATCGCCGGTATTTTCCCATTTTAATTTCGCCACCTGAAATGGAAAGGTTTTCGGAGTTAATAGCATTTTCTATATCGCTAAAGCTAAGCTCATAAGCTTCCATTTTCAATGGATTTACATTGATCTGAAGCTCTCTTTCCTCAATACCTTTAATTTCAACACTCGAAATTTCATAAATGGTCTCAAATTCATCCTGTAGGTATTCGGCATAATTTTTTAGCTCATCCAAACTATAATCTCCGGATAAATTAATATTAATGACCGGCATTTCTGCTAAATCCAAATCCTGAACCAATGGATCTGTAGGTAAATCATCTGGCAAATCACTTTTTGCTTTATCCACAGCATCTTTAATATCCTGTAGGGCTACACCAACATCTGTGTCGAATGTAAACTTTACAATAATCAGTGAGGCATCCTGGCTTGAGGTAGATGAAATATCATCAATACCCTCTACTGTTTTTATCTCTTTTTCAATTACTTTGGTTACCAGGTTTTCAATATCCGAAGGCGGATTACCAGGATAAATTGTCTGAACAATTACCGTAGGTATTTTTACCTCAGGAAAGAGTTCTTTTGGTAAAGAAAAATAAGACATGATACCAAATACGATGATCACAAAGGTGACAAGGAAAATGGTATTTCTGTTTTTAAGTGAAAAGGTAGTTGCTTTAAATTCCCTTAATTTTTGTTTAGTATCTGGTGTATTTTCCACTTGTTTTAGTATTTATTTATAAGTACCTAAAGTATTTACAAGTACTTATTTATATTTATAAGTTGGTTGGGAAGTCTATTTACATAATAAACGTAAACTCCTGTTAAATAAACAATTATAACGATTAACCTAATTTTGGATAGCTATTTCTATTCCATCCTTCATCAGGTTGTAACCTTCAACAATTACGTTGTCACCTTCATTTACGCCCTTTGTAATCATTGTTCCTGTATCGTTTGAGTAAGAAGTTTTAATGTATTTTTTTGAGGCAAATGATTTACCATTTTCCTTATTTACAACATAAAGGTACTTTCCTTTAAAGTCTTCCTTTACAATAATAGAAGGTACAACCAAAGCATTTTCCATTTCAAAATCGCGGAATTTAACATTTGCCAGCATATTGGGTTTTAGCTTGCTTTCTTTATTTGAAATCCTTGCCTGCACAGTAAAAGTCCGATTGGCTGCTTTAATCACATTACCTGTTCTGTAAACAGTAGTTTCCATTTTCCAGTCAGGAAAAGTTGGGAAGCTTATAGTAAGTGGGTTCCCTCTTTTAATCACAGGTATATATTTTTCCGATACATCAGCATTTACATAAAAGGAGCCTATATTAACCAGTTCAATAATTTGTGCCCCAGGCATAGCCAATTCTCCTTTTTTAATGTTGATATTATCAACAATGCCACTGATAGGTGCAGTAATTCTTGACTTGCTCCTTTGCAGTTTTAAGCTATTCAATTTGCTCTCTAATGACTCTTTATTGTTTTTAGCCTCGAGGTATTGAATTTCAGATCCAATTTTCTGGTTCCACAACTCTTGTTGTTTGTCAAAAACTGTTTTTGCCAATTCGTAACTACTTTCAAGTTCTTTAATACTTGCATTGATAATATCAGCATTTAATGATACAATCAATTGCCCTTTTTTTACAAATTGTCCTTCGCTTACATGGATGGTTTGTATTTGCCCGCTAATTTCGGGGCTAATAAAAGCACTATTAACTGCTTCTAATGAGGCACTTACCTGCACATAATGAGCAAAATGCTGCTTGGCAACTTTCTGTACTTTAACCAAAGTTTTCGTACCTTCCTCAACAACACCGTCTTTTGCCAATTCTTCTTCTAAAGCTACTATTTTATCTTCCAAATCAGAAATTTGCTCTTTGTAGGTTTCAATTTGGTTTTTGATAGCTTCTGGAGTCCTTTCACTACTTCCGCATGAAACAGCAAAAAAGACGAGCGAAATAATTAGAATCTTTTTCATTTGATGTTTTTTTAAATTTTCATTTACCAACCTTTTTGTGCTAAACAATAAAAGCCAGTATAAATTTTTTTAATTGTAATAATTATAGGTTTGTTTTTAGTCTTCCTGTAATAAATATTCAAGCGTTGCCCTTGCATCCAGCAATTTATTAAGGGCCTGGTAATAAGTGTTTAATGCACCCAGATATTGATTTTGTGCAATCATTAAATCATTGCCTGATGCCATACCTTTTTTGTATTTTATTTCTGTTTTATCATTTATACGTTTTGATAGCTGCATACTCAATTTTTGGTTTTCAAAAGTATTCTTTGCATTAATAAAATCGGTCTTTGATTGTTCAACTTGTAATTGTAGGTTTTGTTCTAATTCAATTTTTTGATTTTGCGTTTGTTCAAGTACCAGTTTTTTTTGCTGAACTTTAGATCTTCGGCTTCCACTGCTAAAAAGTGGAACTTTTAGCTGCAAGCCTATTATTGTTGAAGGAAACCATTTATTACCAATATCAGCAAAATCATTACTATAAGTAGCCTGAGAATGAGTAAAAAATGCAGTTAACTGTGGCAAATAAGTTGATTTTTCCCTTTTCAAATCTAACATTGCCAGGCCTTCCTGAGTTTGAATCAATTTATAGTCAATATTCTTATTCAAATCGAATTCCTTATAAAGAATTTCTTCAAAATCAAGGCTTTCCACAAAGCCACCAAGACTATCAACCAAAACCAGACTATCCTGATAACTAATTCCTAACTGAAATTTTAATAATCGTCGGGTCAAATCAATCTGATTATTTATTGAAATAATTGTGTTGTCATTATTTTGCTTGGTTAGTCTAAGTTGATCAACATCAATATCTTCAACAAAACCCAGGCGATGACTTTCTTCAATTTCTCTCAGGAGGTTCTCAAAGTTTTTGTTTGTTTCTTCCAAAATCTTCTTGCTTTCTTCGGCTACCAATGCCAGGTAATATGACTTAGTTACCATTTCCTTAATTGTCTTGGTCGATTTTGAATAACCTTGTTTCGAGAGTTCTAAAAATATCCTTGATGCTTGTAATCCAACTATGTATTCCCCACTAAAAATCAACTGTGTAGCGGTAATTGCACCTGTTAAACTATGCTGTTGCCCAAATTGTACGGGTGTTGAGCCCCCAGGTGTAAAATTCTGTGCATTGGGCATATCAACTCCTAATGCTTCATTAACAGCTACTATTGAAGGAGAAATAAAATCAGGCAGAATTTGTGTTGGAATCTGAATCATGTTTTGATATTCGCCTGTTGCCTCAACTTGAGGCAAACCAATTGCTGTAGTTTCCCAAATTTGTTTTTTAGCAATTTTAATCTCAAGGGCCGAATTCTGGTTCTGATAATTATGCTCAACTGCATAGTTCGTAGCATCATCCAAAGACAGTCTGTGTATTGTTGTAGAGTCAATGCCTAAACTATCAATTTGTGCTGTAACTCCACTTAACGAGTAGATAATAAGTAAAACAAGCAAAAACGTTTTTTTCATCTCTTTCTTTTTAAATGTTTGTTTATGGTTTTATGGGGTAATTTGCAAATCTAAATCATTTTAATGTCCTTATAATTAGCTCCTTACTGGCTAAATGTCAATTTTTATCAAAAACAGTTGTTGTACGGAATTTTTCTTTTAATATTTTAAGCCCCTCTGCATTGCAAATACCATGTAAATGATAAATCATCATTTCTTTAAAGACCTTGGCCGAGGTGATTTCTTCAGGCTGAAACAATGGATTATCAAAGCTTAATTCCATCCGCGAAACAAATATCTTAGCAATAATATCTACATCCATTTCTTTTCGGTAAATACCATTTTTAATTCCCTTTGTTAAATTTTCAAAAACAGAATCATACATTTTTTCCCGACGCAATAGCGATACCTTTCTGTGAAGTGCAGAATAGTATTTTTTTAAATCAAACTCCATTGCAGGGTTGTAATTTTTAACATAATTGTTCATTATTTGTGCTAATGCAAAAATCTCTTCAATAGCATTAAGGCTTTGGGCATATACTTTTTTTTGCTGGCAATCTTTCTGCTCAATTACCCGCTCAATAACTTTCTCAACCAAATCCTTCTTATCTGTAACATATTGATATAGTGTTTTTTTCGACATACCCAGCATGGAGGCAACATCGTCCATGGTTACACTTTTTATTCCATAACGATTGTACATTTCGAAAACCTTATCCAATATATTTTCAAATTTTAATTCCATATGGCAAAACTATGAAAACTAAAAACACTACGGAAACTTTTATCGGTAAAATAGTTTCCAATTTAAGTTAAATTATATTAAATCGCTCATTTTTAAATAATTACAACCATGCTTTAATCGGCGAATTGTGCAGATAAACCGGTAAAACACCGAATTTTTGACTACATTACAGTGTTAAGACCTAGTAATGAGGTGACGCTCCTTTGAAGTTTGATTTACCAATAGATACTGATTTTTGTTATTTATCAATTAATTTAAAAGGTTAACTTTGTGCTCAAAATCGGAAGCTCGGAGATGGAAATTGGGAGTTTGTCCATTTTTACTTCGTACTTCACACCTCCAACTTCCAGCCTTCATGAAAAAACAGTATCAGTTTAATTAGAAGGCATATTGAATCAGGGCAATTGGGTTTAAGAGTTCAACCC
>JBNKJW010000271.1:0-60795 GCA_050291445.1 Bacteroidales bacterium
GTGCATTAGCTACAACTTAGTAAAGCGAAGATGTATAAGAATACCTCGAGCTGAAGCTAATGAAGTAGATGATGTGCCTCTGGCTAGCATAATAATCATTAGTTTTTTGTTACTTGAAGGTAAAGTTAATGCAAGGAAAAATTACTATTTTTAAAACACCTTTGCATTTTTTTACAACTTCTTTTATGTAAATGTTTAATTTTAATAGGCTTAGGCGTTTTTCAGTGAGCCCTAAATAGTAAAATAGTTTATATTGTGTTTTAGTTTACTTGCTTCATCATTAAGCTTTGTTGCTTTTGCATTTAATTCTTCAGCAAGTAATGCATTTCTTTGGGCAACATTATCTAGCGATTGAATGGAAGTTATAACTAAATCAGCCCCACTACTTTGTTCAGAACTTTCCGAGGTAATTTCGCGTACTAACAAAGCTGTTTTTTCAATATCAGAAACTATGTTGGTCAGCATCTTTTCAGCAGTTTTTGATATTTCAACTCCCTCTTCGGTAATAGAGTTTATTTCAGTTGCAGCCTTTTGTGATCGTTCTGCCAATTTTTTTACCTCATTTGCCACAACTGAAAACCCTTTCCCATATTTTCCTGCACGCGCTGCCTCAATAGCAGCGTTAAGTGCCAGGATATTTGTTTGACGCGAAATTTCTCCTATAATGCTAATCTCTTGGGCAATATTTTCCATTGCCTGGTTAGTTTTATTTGCCGATTCGCTTCCACCTATAATACCAACAACAGCTTCCGCTGCATTTTTTTCGGTTGTTTGGGCATTTTTTGTATTGTTCCTAATCCTGGTACCCATTTCATCTACCGATAACAAGATTTCTTCTACAGACGAAGCCTGTTCAATGGAACTGTTGGAAAGTTGATCTGAAAAGTTGGTCATATCGTTACTGGCTAAATTTATTCGGTCTGAGCTTGTAATAATACCAGAGACAATTTCTTTTAGTTTAGTAGCCATAATGTTCATTGAACCTGCTAGTTGTCCTATTTCATCATCACCATCTACGTTTATTTGAGAACTTAGGTCTCCTGAACTAATCTTTTTGGAGAAATCAACCACTTTTAAAAGTTTTTTAGTAATTACATTTAAAGCAGAATAAAGTATTATCAACAGAAACGCCAATCCAGCCAGGCCCACGAAAATTGTAATCAAAAACAAACGATCTGATTCAACCGTTAATTCTTTTAATGGGGTTTCGGTTACCATAGCCCAGACCTTTCCATCTCTACCCAGAGGAATTGGTGAAAATGAGACATACACTTTCTCACCTGATTTTCTGGTCATTTCAAAATGTGCTGATTGGTTCTGATTGATTTTATTCCAGGCATCAGCATATTTATCTTGATGACTTTTGTTTGCTTCGAATATACTTTTGTTAAACATTTCCTTATTTGTATGAGAAACACATTTCCCATTCGGGGCAATTAAATAAGCAACTAAATTTTTTACTGGCCTAACATTCTGTACCATCTCCTGAACTTCATCCAGTGCAAGATCAATCCCAATTACTCCAGCAAAATGTCCGTTTATTTTTAATGGAGTTATAGGGCTCACCATCAATATATCCTTAAGTGCCTTAGTGTAAACATCATAATAAGGATCGCTTACAGTTTGTTTGTTAGTTTTGCGCGTATAATAATAGATATTCTCGGCAGGTTTTTCGTTGGTTACATCTGCAAGTGTTTGCTCAAAAACCAGTTTGTCTCTTTTGTACACAACATTTCTTTCACGCCCGTAGTTTAACTTGTAAGTAGAATCAATGGCTTTTAATTCATATATTAACCAAAATGACAAGTAGTCTTTATGTTTATTTAAAGCATTAAAAAGAATCTCTTTGTTAACTGCTAATCTTCTGGTACTGTCAAGTTTAATGTTTTCAGCAAAAACATCAGACAAGGTGTTTGTTACTTCAATTGCCTGATCAAATATTAGCTTGATTTTTCCAGCATATTTTTCAGTTTCGCTATCAGACAATCGTTTTGCCTCAGCAATTGTATATTTCCTTACATTTACACTAAAATATAAAATTGTAAGGGCTAATACCACAACAGTTGAGCTCAATACCAATAGTAAAATCTTTTTGCGTAAGCTGGCATTCTTTAATATATGTAACATATTTATTACTATTTGTAATTTGTTTTTTCTAATTTTCCACCAATCAACAAGTTTAATAAAAAGAAGATGCAAGAATAGTTTTTTTTATTGAAATACTCATATGCTACTGTTTTTTCGAAATTATATCAACTATGTTGCTTGAAAAATTGCAGTATAAAACATTATGCAAATTAAGTACTGGGTTAGTCTTTGGCCAGTTCTTCTTCAGCTTCCTCAATAGAATATACGTTTATTAAATTAAGTCCGATGCTTGAATTTATTCGTTTAAACTGCATACCTGTAATTAAATTCTTTTTTGTTACAACACGTACGCTTTTACGTGCACCAACAGATAAAAGATGGGCTTGCACCCTGGCCTTTTCTTTTTGGAAAAGGCGGTGTGAAGTTCCTAACTGGCTTAGCCAGTCGTTGTGCGCTGGTATTAATTCTAACTTTTCCAAACTTTAAAAGGGGGCTAAATTTAACCATCAATTTCACTACAGGTAAAGTAGCTTATCAAAGTACTTAATTCTTGCGCCTGTGCTGCTAATTCTTCTGATTTACTTGATAATTCTTCACTACTCGAAGCATTTACTTGAGTAACATTGTTTAATTGTTGCATAGCTGTATTAACTTGATTAACACCATTTTTTTGTTCCTGGCTTGCTGCTGATATTTCCTGTACGAGTTTAGTTGTCTTGATAACCTGGGGAACAGTACTTTTCATCTTTTGTTCAGATTCTTTAGATAACCTAACGCTATCATTTGTAAGGTCAACAATCTCATCGGCAGCAATCTTACTTCTTTCTGCTAGCTTTCTTACTTCGGCAGCAACTACGGCAAAGCCCTTTCCATGTTCACCTGCCCTTGCAGCTTCAACAGCTGCATTTAAAGCCAATATATTAGTTTGGAAAGCAATATCATTAATAATTTGAATTTTATCAGCAATCGTTGTATTGGCTTGGTTTGACCGGTTCGCTTTTTCTGTTACATCCTTGATTCCTTCTTCTGCCAAAACTGATATTTTTTCTGTTTCTCCGGCATTCTCAGCATTTTGCTCAATATTTGCAGCAATCTGTTCCATTGTAGAAGAAATTTCTTCACTCGAAGCTGACTGTTCATTAGCACCTTGTGCTATTTGTGCAGCACTATTTAATATTTCAGTTGCACCGCTTTGTAAATTGTCAATACTTTCTTTTATTCCTCCAATAATTGTTTTCAATTTATCAATCATATTATTATAGGCATTAGATAACTCTCCAATTTCATCGGATGATTTATAATTTGATTTTCCTGTTAAATCTCCATTTGACATTCGATTGACTAAGTTTATTACTTTTAATATAGGATTGGTAATTCGTCTTGCTAAAAAATATGCAATAACCATGCTTATAAATAAAAATACTATGGAGTAAAACAATAAATTATAAATACTTGCTTTTATAGCGTCTAAATATGTTGATTTTGGCGTGTAAGTTATTGTAATGAGATTGTTATTTATTTTTTGAAAAACTCCAATACATTCAACACTATCAAGTTGAAAGTATTCAACACCTGTGTTATTTTTTGTTATATTTTGATATAATTCATTGAGTGAATTATTTGCTTCTTTAAGATTGAAATTGTAAATTTTTGAAGTGTCTTCTGCTGCAATTATATCTCCATCATTGTTTATCACAATAGTTTTAAAGGCATCGTTATCTGATGATTTCACAATGTCGGATGAAAAACCGTTAAGATTGATTGGTAAAGAAAAAATTGATAAAATTTCGTCATTTTTATCAATTATAGGAAATGATGAAAATATAATAGGATAACCGGAGATTGGTGATTGCATAATTTTTCCAATATAAGGTTTTTTAGTTTTCTTGGTTGTAGTATACCACTCTATATCCTGCGCTTCTTCTATATTGTATCCAACAGATTTACCGTTTATTCCATCAATAAATGCTTTTCCGTCAAAAGTGTAAAAAATATTTTCAAACATCGGGTTGTATAATTGAAACAGTTTTGTCAAATGGTCTGCTATTTTTGCTTTTTGATTATTATCAATATTACCCTTCTTTGCAGCTATAAAGAAGTCGTATACAAATTCATTATCTGCAATACTTTGTGATAATCTATGCAAATCTTCTATTTTTTTATCTACCTGTTTGCCACGCTCCTTTGAAATTGCAGATAGTTCCTCAATCAAATTCGACTTAATAATATTTTCCGTTTTTATTGATGTTGTAACTATTTGAACTATAAGTATCAATGCTAACAATATGAGGATTGTTAAAAATAATTTTTGAGCTAATTTTAGTTTCATTTCAAATTGTTTAAAAAGTTTTTATTTTTTTGAAGTATTAAAAAGAGTCTCTTTGTTAACTGTTAATCTTCTGGTACTGCCAGGTTTAATACTTTCAGCAAAAACATCAGACAATCGTTTTGCCTCAGCAATTGTATATTTCCTTACATTTACACTAAAATATAAAATTGTAAGGGCCAATACCACAACAGTTGAGATCAATACCATTAGTAAAATCTTTTTGTGTAAACTGGTATTCTTTAATAGATGTAATACCGATTTCACTTTCAATATAGTCCAATTTCAACAAAGCCTCATTTGACTATTTTCAAGTAGTACCGACATTTACAATTGCTATTCATATTTTGACATTGGACTAAAATATAAATGCAATTGGTATAACATATTGATTACTGTTTATTGTAAACAACAGGGGGCTAATTTTCATAGGCTTGTACTATTTATAATTTGTTTTAAAAAAAATTATAACAATCAACAAGTTTGATAAAAAGGAGATTTTAGAATGGTTCTTTTTGGTTGAAACACTCATATGCCACTGTTTTTTCTCGAAATTATATCAACTATGTTGCTTGAAAAATTACAGTATAAAACATTATGCAAATTAAGTACTGGGTTAGTCTTTGGCCAGTTCTTCTTCAGCTTCCTCAATAGAATATACGTTTATTGAATCAAGTCCAATGCTTGAATTTATTCGTCTAAACTGCATACCTGTAATGAAATTCTCTTTTGTTACAACACGTACGCTTTTACGTGCACCAACAGACAAAAGATGGGCTTGTGCCCTGGCAATTTCCGTTGTGAGTTCCTGTGCAACTACCTTTAAACCTGATATATCGGTAATAACATCAAACCCGGGGTGTAAGTTTTTTGAGGTTTCAATAATCTCATCAGCACACTGTTTTGCAGTATCAGCTGTAAATGTGCCAGAAAGTGCTATACTAAGCCTATTCTTTATTAAATCGTAATCAATTTTATGCATATTTCTATTATTTTTGTGTAACCAAATCTATTTTATTTTCCTTAAGGGGGCCTTTTTTAGTACATTTCAGCCATTTGTAAGCATCTTGCTCATCATAAAAGCTATTTATAGTTATCCTGTTAACAACTATGTCGTATTTATTATGTTTGCTTAAAGAGAACTTGTCTAAAGGAGGCCTGGGTACCACAAATGCAACAAACCTGATTCCCAGTTTCTCAGCTGTAGGGAACCATATATTATAAATATACTCGGCACTTAGTGAATCATATATTGATAATTGCTCAAGATTTAACAAACAATTAACAGCCTTGTAATTATATATTGTTTTATACCCATGTTCAAATATTCTCAAAAGCTCAAAATACGGAACATCTTTACGAAATTTAACATAAAATGCATCAAGGTCTATATCGAACTTTTGATCTGCATATTCACTCTCTAATTTCATCACTCTCAACTCCATGTCTATATATCCTCAGCATTATATAAAAAATTTATTTTCCTTTTATATAAAGATGCTCAATTGGAAAAAATGCTATAATTCCTTTGTATATTTTATTTTCACTTATCGGTAGGTTACCATTTCATCCAGGTAACTTCATACTATTTAATACAAACTTTCTTGGATCAGTGTTTTCCATCCATTTATAAGCCTCCGTTTCATTGTAAAAATTATTAATCACCAATCCATTAATAATATAAGCATTCTCATGTTCTTTTTTTGATGATTTACCAAACGCCGAATTCTGAAGTACTACTGCAACAAACTTGACACCTAGTCTTTTAATTGTAGAAAACCAAACTTTGTTTATATAATCGGCGCTTTCGTTGTCTTGTATGGTAAAGCCTTTAAAGTTGATAAGACATTTATCTGCTTTGCTAACACGTATAACTTTGTAACTATTCTCAAATATTCTTAAAAGTTTATCGTAAGGTACATATTTATGAAATTTAACATGCAACATACAAATATCTTTGTCAAAAAGTAAATCAACATACTTGTCGTTTAATTCCTTCATTTATACAACTTTTAATGGTTTTTAGTTGATAGTATTATTGTATTAAATTTCAATTATACTAAGCCAGTATGGAATATTGTAAAACGGAATTCTATAATGGCTTTGTATATGCCGATCGACTGGCAGTTTTGGTTTGAGAGCTTGCGAAGCAAACCAAATACTAACAGCGGCTCGGTATAAATACAGCTTCTTCATCAACCAGAACTAATTCAATAGGATCAAATTGCTATGCTATTCATATAATTAGTAGAATTAGCCTGAGTTAACCACTTTTGTGCTTCACTTTCATTACTGAAATTATTAACAACTACCCCATTGATTACCTCTGCATTTTTATGTGCATTTTTTGACGATAATTTGCCTAAAGCCGAATCAGGTTGCACTATAGCAACAAACCGTACACCCAGTTTTTTAACTGTAGGGAACCAGACATTGTTTATATATTCTGCACTTTTAGAATCATGTACAGGTAAATTCTTAAGGTTTACAAGGCATTTATCCGCTTTGTAAACACGGATAATTTCATACGCATGTTCAGAAATTTTCAAGAGTTCTTCCTGTGGAACATATTTATGAAATTTTGCATATAATGCATTAAGGCTCTTATCAAATAGCTGATCGACATATTCATTCTTTAATTCTTTCATTTTATACTATTTATTGTTTAGACTACTTAAAAACCTTTATAACAGGAATTTCTATGCTCATTGAGTTCTTTTATTTGAACATGAACGCCATGCCAGGCGTAAGTGGGCAATAATGGTTTCAATTTTCAAATATTATGTACGTCATTCAATGTTTCACATGACACTAAGCATTTTTCTTTAACCACTCTATGGCACCCTGCACACTTGAACCTTTTAGTACTTTTAAGCCGGAAGAGTCCGCCTGCATACTGTATTGCTTTACAGCAAGATTTGTAAGAGCGCTTTGAGAATCGATAGTTAAAAAATATTGCACACCAATACCTATAAAAGCAGGGAAAACCTGTGTTGCTATAAATTTCTGTATTTCAGGACTAAAAACACCTTTGGCTTTGCTTGAATCAACTATCCAGGCTCTAACCCCCTTCCCTTTTGCATGGTTAACCCCCTGCACTAAAACTGCTTCTTTAAACTCATCTAATGTAAAAGCATAAGTTAACCATGTATCAATTACTGCTTTTGCATCGGTATCCCATGCGCTCACAAACTTTCCTTGAATTTCATAAACTTTTGTTCTCATAATTTTTATGCTTTGTATTTAATATAAATAAATAATATTTTTAAAATATTTCATACTATCATCTTTTTTCTCTTCCAATTCTTTCAGTTCAATATGCACATTCTTTCAGTTTGATTGCATTCCATCCCTGTTCATAACAGGAAGTACAACTTTAGTGTCGTTTTATATTTCGTTGGCACCAACAAAATGCGTTTTGTTTCTGGTAGTTTAAGATTTAGCTGAACTATTCAATTCGCTAACCTTAAAATAACTTATCATTTCATTGAGTTCTTCTGCTTGGGTTGCAAGCATTTCGGCGCTGGTGGCCATTTCTTCCGATGATTGTGCGTTTTGCTGGGTTATCTGGTTAAGTGTTTGAATAGAAGTGCTTAACTGGTTTATCCCGGAACTTTGTTCGTTGCTTGCTACTGATATTTCCTGTACTATTTTTGAAGTATGGTCTATTTCGGGCACTATTCGTTCGAACTGTATAGCAGCATTTTCTACTGTTTCTACACCATTTTTCGATAGCATGTTTATATCGTCGGCAGCTACACGGCTACGCTCGGCCAATTTGCGCACTTCGGCAGCCACCACGGCAAAACCACGGCCTTGTTCGCCGGCACGGGCAGCTTCAACGGCTGCATTTAGGGCAAGTATGTTGGTTTGAAAGGCAATGTCGCCAATAATGGAAATTTTTCCGGCAATTTCTTCCATTGAGTTGGTGGAGTTTTTAACGGCAGCATTGCTTTGCTGAATGTTTTTTGAGGCTAAAGAGGCCATTTGGTCGGCCTGCATGGCACTATCGGCATTTAGCTGAACAGTTGCAGCCATTTCTTCGATAGATGAAGATATCTCTTCAATCGAAGCGGCTTGCTCACTGGCACCCTGCGACATTTGCTGAGAATTGGTATTTAAAGCCTTACTGGTATCTACTATATTATAGGCTACAGTTGTTACCGATTCAATTACAGACATGAATTTGTCTGTCATTTGTGACAATGCCAGTTCTAATTCACCAATTTCGCCGGTTTGTTCACTGATTATTTTTGTGGTAAGGTCGCCTTGTGCAATTTTTTTTGTTTTTTCGACTATGACTCGTAACGGTTTTAAATACCTTGACACCCCAATATAGACGATTACTACAATAACAAGCAATATGGAAAAGCCGATTATAATACTGCCCCACAGATTCTGATAAGCACTTTTTAACACGACATCTTTGTCAAGGCGCAATTCAACACTCCAGGGTGTAGTAGTAAGTCCAAAATGAACAGGCGTTTTAACAATCAACATATCGTTTGTTTCACGAATGTTTTCTTCCCCATTTTTTATAGCTGCTAATTCTGTATCTACAGGATTACCCGAGTCCATAATGCTTTTACCTACCATATCAGGCTTTGCAGTATGCGCAGCATATATCCCACTATAGGAAATTACTGCAATTTCAATCAAACCATCGTACAATACCTTTTTTTCTTCTAAAGCCTGAGATTGGATAAACTCAACGCTCATGTCGGTACCGGTAATTCCATAAAATTTTTTATCGATAATAATTGGGATAGTTGTTGAAATAATTAAAACATCTTTGCCCTGGACGGGATATATATATGGATCGATTAAACATTCGGTGAGTGTTTTTTTGGGAAGCAGGTAATAATCACCAGCTCCATCTTTTTCGTAATCGACCAAAGGTTCGAGGCTGAAACTGCCATCGGGTTTCAATGTCCAGTAAGGGATAAACCTTCCGGTAGCATCATGGCCATATTGGTTTACAAATTCATTGTCGCGGTTATCGAAATTATTTGGTTCCCACAATGTATATGTGGCCAGGAACGATTTATTGTTAGCAAGTATCTCTTTTAGAATATTATTAAAATCATCACGGTCAACTTTAAGCTGTGCTGCTTTTTTTAAGGATGCAGCCATTTCAGAAGTGGTGCGCGTTTCGTTAAGTGCCACTTCTATTGTGGACTTAATCCTGCCGGCTATTTCCCTGGCTTTAAATAATAGCTCGTTTTGCGCCCTTGTAGTAGATTCCGAATATGCCATTTTAGCAGAATAAGCTGTTAAGGCAACCACCGTAACAAAAACACTGGCTATTGCGATTAAAGTTATTCTGGTTTTGAATGAATAAATTCTCATACTTGTTGTTTTAAATTTATAATTATACAGTAATTATTTTTCATTAGTATTGCTGTATTCTTTATGTTCTTTCATTTGAAATACATTTTGGTTCCTGTTTGTTTTGTTCTATTGTCATTGAAGTTATTACTTGTTAATATTTAGTTGCTCAAGCTATTTTAGAAACAAAATTTATGGCCGAGCACAGTATTTTCCCGTTTTTAGCCGGAAACACAACTTTGGTATCGTTTTATATTTCACTGGCATGGACAGAATGCATTTTGTTTTTCGTAGTTAAAGATTTAGCTGAACTATTCAATTCTCCTACATTAAAATAACTTATCATTTCTTTTAGTTCCTCTGCCTGATTGGCAAGCTCTTCGGCATTGGATGGTATTTCTTCGGAAACAGCCGCATTTTGCTGTGTGTTGGCTGTAATTATCTCAACAGATTCAGCGATTTCTTCAACAGACGAAGCTTGTTTGCTGGCTCCATGCAATAATTGCTGTGTTCTAATACTTATTTGCCGGCCAGCTATCATTATTTCTTCCCATTTTTTTCTCCAAATTTTGAAACCACTGTTTCTTTTAGGCAATTTGCAATAGCACCTTTCATAATTTATTGTTTTTTTTATTTTTATGAATTCAAACTTTTCAACCATTTTCGGGCTTCGGCTTCATCAGAGAAATTATTTATTACCAATCCATTGATAACTTCAGCGTTTTTATGGGCGTTTTTTGAAGATAGTTTGCCTAATGCTGAATCGGGAAGCACAAAAGCAATAAACCTGCTCCCCGGTTTTTTAACTGTTGGAAACCAGGTTGTATTTATATATTCGGAGCTCTCTGTATCATGTACAGGTAATTGTTTTAGGTTTATCAGGCAGTTATCAACCTTGCTGGCACGTATAATTTCATACCCCTGCTCATTAATTTTTAGAAGTCTATCGAGAGGTACATATTTATGAAATTTAACATGCAACATGCAAATATCCTTGTCAAAAAGTAAATCAACATACTTGTCGTTTAATTCCTTCATTTATACAACTTTTAATGGTTTTTAGTTGATAATATTATTGTATTATACCAATTTCAATTAAATACAGCTTCTTCATCAACTAAAACTAATTCAATGGGATCAAATTGTTCTGTTATTCATATAACTAGTGTTAAGTCAAATTTGATATTTCTGGCAATTAGCCATGTGACAACACCTGGCTGGTGCACTTGTCAGGTGTTGTCACCTGACAAATTAGCTTTGACACTAGTGTTATGTCACATCTTAAATGACGGTTACAATTATTCGCTTAGCGGGTTCATGAGTTGTCTAATTAGCTTGTTTTTAATGCTTAGCATTTTATAATCAGACCCGCTTAGCCATTTTCATACCATCAAAACAGCTTTGACGTAACACTAGTCGAATTAGCCTGAGTTAACCACTTACGTGCTTCACTTTCATTACTAAAATTATTTACAGCTAACCCACTGATTACATCTGCATTTTTATGTGCATTTTTTGATGATAATTTGCCTAAAGTCGAATCGGGTAGCACTATGGCAACAAACTGTACACCCAGTTTTTTTACCGTAGGAAACCAGACATTGTTTATGTATTCAGCGCTTTTAGAATCATGTACAGGTAAATTCTTAATGTTTATAAGGCATTTATCAGCTTTGTAAACACGGATAATTTCATCCCCCTGCTCTTTAATTTTTATAATTTCATCGTGAGGTACATATTTATGAAACTTCATATATACGCTATTAAGACTCTTGTCGAATAACAGATCGACATACTCATCCTTTAATTCTTTCATTCTTAATTGTTTTAGTTTATAAAATACATGTTGTTTAACTTCAACCAGATATTAAAACTCAATAAGCTTGAAGCTTTATAATACCGTGCATTGCAAACCAACACAGGCCGCGCTAATGCTTTTTATCCATTCCCTGGCTTTATACTCATCAATAAAGTTATTCATAACTATACCATTAATAACCTGGACATCGTTTATCAATAACCTGTTAAATACAGAGTCAGGTAGTACAAATGCAACAACCATAACCCCTGCATTCTTTATCATTGGAAACCATACATTATCAACATATTCACTACTTTCCGCATCGTACATAAGTGTTTGCTGTAAATTAACAATACATTTATCAGCACTGTTCTCCTGTATTATCCAGTACCCTTTTTCAAATATCTCAACAAGCTCATTTAAAGGAACATATTTATAGAACTTAGTATACAAGGCATTAAGTCCATCGTCAAATAATTGCTCAACATATTTGTTTTTAAATTCTTTCATTTGTCTAAAATTTTAGTTACACGACTGAAATCTAATCAGGTTACTTTGTAGATTCACTAATTTTCCATACTAGCTCCCCAATCCTATAAGTAACTCTTCTGCACATTTAAATTAATTCAGTTTACTTACCACCGCTCAAATAGATAAAACTATTTTCAAAAGAAACCTCATAGATAATCAGCGTTTGCTTTACATTTATTATGCTCATTTATACAAAATATTGTGCTTGTATTTTATATTTTGATTGTCTGTTAAAACCTGTATGTAAGTGATATTCTTGCTCCCTAAAAGTAATCTCCACCTATAGTAATTATTGTTTGCCGATTTTGGTATTAAAGAATGAAATTTTTGTTGAAATCACTCCTTGCAAAAACTTTTGCAAGGAGTGGATCTAACTACGAAAAGAGAGGCTTGGCTAAAGCCCCTGGCATTAAGATCTTTTGGATAAACAATATTTTTTTTGTTAAAAACAAATTCACTTATTACAATTAAATTATCTGGTACTAGTAAATACATTTCTTCCTGCTTTTTACAAACAAAATATAAAAGAACTATGTTTTTAGGTTTTGTAAAATTCTGGGCAGCAAAACTATAATATTGAACCTTGCAACCAAATTTCTGACATATGACAAATGTATTACAGAATAAAAATTACTTCTCAATATTAAAATCTCTCAAATTCTTCTTCAACATAGATATCAGGTTTGTCAATATCAAAACTGTTAGCCGATTTATCAAATACAGAAGTCTTTGGGGTTACCTTAAATTTATTGTTGTCCGTCTCGTTGAGATTAATAATTACTGCGTTCTTCTTTTTATCATCTACTCGAGTTAAATGTTCAATTTTCTTATCATTGAATGATTTACCTGCCAGGTTTAATTCGCCTACGTTAAAGTACTGCATTATTTCCTTTAGTTGCTCAGCCTGATTGGCAAGCTCCTCGGTACTCGTTGCAATTTCTTCAGATGATGCAGCATTTTGCTGGATAACCTGGTTCAGGATTTCTATTGAAGAACTAATTTGCCCAATACCACCGCTTTGCTGATTACTTGCAGCAGCAATTTCCTGTACAAGGTTAGTGGTATTATCAATTTCAGGAACAATTTTTTCGAATTGCTTTCCTGCATTACTAACTGTGGCCACACCTTCTTTCGACAATGCGTTTATTTCATCGGCAGCCATTTTACTTTGATCGGCAAGTTTACGTACTTCGGCAGCAACTACAGCAAACCCCTTACCATGTTCACCAGCCCTGGCAGCTTCAACAGCTGCATTTAAAGCCAGAATGTTTGTTTGGTAAGCAATATCACCAATAACAGAAATTTTATCTGCAATTGCAACCATTGATTTAGTTGAATCTTTTATTGCAATGTTGTTATTCGATATGTTTTTAGATGCCTGTTCTGCCATCTTGCCAGCCTGCAATGCACTGTTTGCATTTTGTTCTACTGTAGAAGTCATTTCCTCAATTGAAGAAGAAATTTCTTCTACTGATGATGCTTGTTCATTTGTACCCTCAGACATTTGCTGAGTGGTTGAGCTTATTTGCTGCCCGGCAGAAGCAATGTTTTCAGTAGCGTAAAGAACTGAAGTTATTACTGATTTTAATCTTTCTGTCATGTCCTGCACTGCACCATATATTCCCTGTTTTTTTCGTTGGGTGTCAAACTCAACCATCAGGTTACCACTTGAAATCTCATGGGTAATGGCATATACCTCTGCAGGTTCACCGCCAAGTTGGGCCATTATATAGTCTAGGAGACCTTTTGATATTATAAAAACACTTATAAATGATATTAAGATACTTACCCAAAACATGATATCCAGGTTTCTGTTGGAGACAGCAAGTTCATTGCTGAGTACAGCTTCTAAATTATTAATTAATGGTTCTACCTGTTTTATCTGGGTTCTTAACACATTGGTTAAGCCTTCGTTTTCTGAGAGTCCAATTTCTTGATTTATTTGTACCAGATCATTAAACCCATTTAAATACTGCGAAAGCACTTGTTTGTAATCATT
Organism: Bacteroidales bacterium; assembly: GCA_050291445.1. Lineage (GTDB taxonomy): Bacteria > Bacteroidota > Bacteroidia > Bacteroidales > NBLH01 > NBLH01. The sequence continues at coordinate 14,074 of JBNKJW010000271.1, forward strand.
GGTTGCAGTTGATAGCAATTGCTGCCCAATTTTGTTATATGCAACCACATACTCATTGTTTTTACGCAATTCAAAATCTTTTTCGTGCTTACGAAGTGTCAGGTAACCTATTTTGAGGTTGAGGTCGCTGTTTTGTTCTACTAATAGATCAAATTCGTGGGCTTTTTTTCTGAATTCGCCTTCAATTCCCCAATCTTTAAAACCTTTTTCCTTATATTTTTCAACAATACTGAGAAAGGTTTTATGATAGTTGTCAACTCCTTTTTTTATTTCGATAACCGAAGCTAAAGCCTCCTGTGGCACAAGTGTATTGTCCTGCACTTGATCTAATTGGGCAATTATTTCATCACTGGTTTTAATGAGACCGTCGATATAGTTGCTTTTCCCGCTAATAAAGAAATCAGGGTTAATAGTTTCCCGCATTATAAAATCTTTTTCATATTTGCGCAAGGCCAGCATTTGTTTTTCTATATTCAGAAGGTTGTATCCTAAGTTGTCAAAATCTTTTACTTTAAATACCTTGTATGTTGAAATACTTGTAATTATAAGTAACATTAGGATAATTGCACCAAATCCTAGATAAATCTTTTTTCGAAAGGACAAATTTTTCACCATATTTTTTTAATTTTAAATATATAATCTGAGTAATCGTATCAAGCAGAATGATTTCCAGAAAGCACTCCTTCTAACTACATAAAGCAAGATTTTAATATTTTTCAAATTTAGTTTCGGCATATTCATTCGGTTCTTCAATTTTAAAATTAGTATTCACCGAAGTTTTTTTAGCCATTTCAATTTCATAATTGTTATTCTCATCAAGGTTAATGATGGCTGGTTTTTTCTTTTCACTATTGATTTGATGCAGATATGTTTGCTTTTTATTGAATGATTTACCTGCCAGGTTCAATTCGCCTACATTAAAATACTGCATTATTTCCCTTAGTTGCTCAGCCTGGCTGGCAAGTTCCTCGGTACTTGATGCAATTTCTTCTGATGCTGCCGCATTTTGTTGGGTAACCTGGTTAAGGATTTCTATTGAAGAGCTAATTTGGCTAATACCACCGCTCTGCTGGTTACTTGCAGTAGCAATTTCCTGTACAAGGTTAGTGGTATTATCAATTTCAGGAACAATTTTTTCGAATTGCTTTCCAGCGTTACTGACTGTGGCCACACCTTCTTTCGACAATGTGTTTATTTCATCGGCAGCCATTTTACTTTGATCGGCAAGTTTACGTACTTCGGCAGCAACTACAGCAAACCCCTTACCATGTTCACCAGCTCTGGCAGCTTCAACAGCTGCATTTAAAGCCAGAATGTTTGTTTGGTAAGCAATAGCACCAATAACAGAAATCTTATCTGCAATTGCAACCATTGATTTAGTTGAATCTTTTATTGCAATGTTGTTATTCGATATGTTTTTAGATGCCTGTTCTGCCATCTTGCCAGCCTGCAATGCACTGTTTGCATTTTGTTCTACCTGAGAAGTAATTTCCTCAATCGAAGAAGAAATTTCTTCTACTGATGATGCCTGTTCAGTGGCACCCTCCGACATTTGTAGAGTGGAGGAACTTATTTGCTGCCCGGCTGAGCTTATATTTTCGGTAGCATAAGTGACCGAAGTAATTACCGATCTAAGTTTTTTAGTCATGTCCTGCATGGCACCATATATTCCTACTTTCTTACGATTTGCATCAAACTCCACTAAAAGGTTTCCATTGGCAATCTCACGTGTAATGGCAAATACTTCAGTTGGTTCACCACCAACATCAGTTAAAACACTTTTAGTAATCCTGAAACCAAATATTATTGCTATGCTTATACAAACAGATATAAGAATGAATAATATTGTTACAACCTCGTGCGAATCCTTATCAGCAGAGAGTACTTCTGCTCTAGAAATTTTCCTGTTTTCTTCGACCAAATTGTCCAAAAGCACCTCATTTTTATATAAAAATGGCTTCATTGTTATATAGGCATAGTCATTCATTTCTTTAATACTTGTAATAGAAGTATCTGCCTCATATTTTTTTGCAAGTACAATAAATTGATCAATCCCCTCTATAAATTCTTTCCAGGCAGGAGTAAATTTGTTCCACAGCTCAGCCTCTTTTTCACTTTGAGGCAAAGGCTCATATATTTCCCATGCATCGGAAATCATTTTTTTTGATTCTTCGATATTTGCATATAGTTCCTGGCGTTGAGCTGATGATAAACGCTCAGAACAAAGTTCATACTCAAAAGCAACAAGATCCATTTGACCTTCTTTGATTATCATCAAATTTTCTATACTTGGAAGCCTTACTTCTCCAATTTCTACAGAATGGTCAATAATATTTTCCAAACCCAGAAAGACAGATATTGCCAAAATAATGTTAACGAAAACTATTGCGCCAAATGCGCCAATAAGCCTGGCCTTTAATGTTAAACTTTTCATAATTATTTGTATTATATTCTTTAAACACTTGACATTTCTGGTACATACATTTTTAATTGCTCCATACTATCTTTATTAAGCAATTTGTTAAAATCAATAAACTTGGCAATGTTCCCATTTGCCTTAACAAAGCCCAAAAAGCTGGTATAGGTATCGGTCATTCCTCGTAGTATTGGGCGTTCAACTGTAGTAATATCAATATCGACTACTTCGGTAACTCCATCAACAAGCAAATCAACATCTTGAAACTCTGCACCTTTATCAGTTTCAAACCCGCACTTAACTCTAATTACAGCAGTTTGTTTTGTTCGTTCCGCAATTTTCATATTGTATACTAACAGCAGTTCAGTATAAAAAATATGCAAATCAATCACTGGAGTCAAACTTCCACGTGTACTCATCATTCCTGACATATACAGAGGGGTTTGTGACATTTTCATTACTTCAGGCATTTCGTATATCTGCGAAACCTTTGATACATTAATAGCATATGTTTTTTCGGTCAACTGGAGTAATAAATGGCTATAAGTGGAATTTTTGTCGCCCCTCATAATAAAAATAAAATTTTGGGAAGCAAAAATACGGGGCGCAATTTAAGTATCAAATTTATAGCGTGTTACAAATGTAGTACAACCCTAAAATATTAACATTTTACTTGTTTAAAATTTAGTTGTGTTGCTGAAATATAGTCGTATCCATATTGTGAAGCCGTAATTTAAACATCAAATTTACAGGGTGTTACAAATATATTACATAGGGGAAATTGACATTATTTAACAGTATCTTTATAAAAAAAGTGTTTTCAACTCTACATTTAGCATCATATGTAAAAAGCGCTCTCTTTTAAATTACGTAAAAGGTAGACTGCTACTATAAAAGGAACCAAAATAAAGCCTTCTGTTATTAAAAACTATCAATTTTTTTTGTATATCTGTTCAAATCTTCAATTTTATAATGGGTAGTTGATTTATTATTCGTAGAAATTGCTTTATCTATTTCATGTTCATTATTGTCATAAAGGTCAATGGGATTTTGTAGTGTTTTTCTTTTTACCATTGATTTGATGCGAATATGTTTGCTTTTTATCATTAAATGACTTGCCCACCAGGTTTAAGTCGCCCACGTTAAAATACTTCATCAGTTCCCGTAGTCCTTCTGCCTGGCTGGCAAGTTCTTCTGTACTGAAAGCAATATCTTCGGATACTACAGCATTTTGCTGGGTAACCTGATTAAGGGTTTCTATCGATGAACTAATTTGACCGATACCTGAACTTTGTTCATTGTTCGCTGTTGCAATTTCCTGCACAAGGTTAGAAGTACGATCAATTTCCAGAACAATTTCTTCGAATCGGTTACCAGTATTTTTGATAACAGTTACACCGTTTTTCGACAATGTATTTATTTCATCAGCAGCAACCTTGGTTTGATCGGCAAGTTTACGAACTTCTTTTGCTACTACAGCGAACCCTTTGCCATGTTGGCCAGCCCTGGCTGCTTCAACTGCAGCATTTAGCGCCAGGATATTTGTTTGATATGCAATATCACCGATAATGGAAATTTTATCTGCTATTACAACCATTGATTGAATTGAATCTTTAATTTCAATGTTGTTTTGCAAGATATTTTCTGATGCTTGTTTGGCTATCACTTCTGCTTGCAAGGCGCTATTTGTGTTTTGTTCAACGGTAGAAGTCATTTCTTCAATTGAAGAAGAAATTTCTTCAACAGAAGAGGCTTGTCCCTTAACACCTTCTGACATTTGTTGAGTGGTTGAACTTATTTGTTGCCCTGCAGAGGCAATATTTTCGGTAGCATTAATAACTGAGGCTATTACTGATTTAAGTTTCTCGGCCATATCCTGCATGGCCCCGTATATACCTTTTTTCTTACGATTGGTATCGAATTCTACGAATAGGTTTCCGTTGGCAATTTCACGTGTAATAGCATATACTTCTGTTGGTTCCCCACCCAACTGTCTCATTATGTAGCTAATAATCAACAAGATCATTAATATTGAAACAATTAGAGCTGTAACGCAACAAATTATCATAATAGCTATCGAATTTTTGTATATATTATGAGCATTTTCAACCTGTACGTCCATTTTTTTGTTAGCACGATCACCGAAGTCTTTAAGAGCACTAAAAATTTCGAAAGTGAGTGGCCTTGCTTTGCTATTTGATAAAGTGATGGCAGGGGTTATTGCATAGTGAAAATCTAACCATAGCTGATCGCAAATTGCATCGTATCTATTTGGTTTGTTGGAAATATATTTTTCATATTCTACTGCCGCCTCGGCATAGGCTTGATTTCTTGCAGCAGAGGAGTCAACAGCTGCATTATACATTATTTCAATGATTTCGTCCCGAAAGACCTCATAATCCTGCCATTTGTTCAAAATATCATCAAAAGGCTGTTTCTCGTCATCGTCAAGTAATATCCTAATTTCGTCGATACGTTCATCCATTAATTTCTGGCGGTCTTTAAGGCTTTTTTTAAAAGCTTCTATATCCGATGTTCTTTCAGCCAGTAATACATTGTTTTGTTCACGAGCAATAAACTGCACATCCTGGTTAAGACGTGCTATTTGTTGTACTTTTGTTGCATCATTTTCAACCACTTCTCTAAACATATCGTTAATATGTATTAGCTGCATGGTTCCTATTATTGCCACAACAATTGTAATTGCTGCTATTATCGCGAATGCACCAATAAGCCTGGCCTTTAATGTTAAACTCTTCATAATTATTTGTATTATATTCTTTAAACACTTGATGTTTCTGGTATATACATTTTTAATTGCTCCACACTATCAGTATTAAGCAATTTGTCAACATCAATCAACATGGCAATGTTCCCATTTTCCCGAACAAAACCCAAAAAGCTAGTGTTAAGTCAAATTTGATATTTCTGGTAAATTAGCCAGGTGACAACACCTGGCTGGTGCACTTATCAGGTGTTGTTACCTGACAAACTAGCCTTGACATGACACTAGTATAACTATCACTCATCCCTCTTAATACAGGGCGTTCAATTGTAGTAATATCTATATCAACTACTACTTCCAAAACCCCATTAACCGGGAAACCAACATCATTAAACTCCTGACCTTTATTAGTTTCAAACCCGCACTTAATAATAATAATTATAACGGTTTGCCTTGTTTTTTTCTGCGATTTTCACATCGTGAAAAATGTGCAAGTCAATTACTGGAAGCAAGTTCCCTTTTGCACTCATTACTCCAAGCATATACGGTGGAGTTTGTACCATTTTTGTTGTCCCTCATAATAAAGATGAAATTTGGGGGCAAAAATATTGTGTAGATATCAAGCGTTAAATTTATAGCATGTTACAAATGTAGTACAGAAGATAAATTAACATAATTTGACATTTTAATGCTTTCTGAAAAACAGAATATTTTTAAAATCTTATGATTGGAATTACATGGGAATCTTTCTAATAACCTGAGTTCGACATAAAATATTCAACACACCAATTTTTCTAGAACTATCCCGATAGTTCTTCAAAAATTTGTTGCAATTTCTGCTAAAAATTAATTCAAACTGTGTGAATATTTTTAATCAAACTCAGGTTATTATTATTGCACCTTGCTGAAATTCAACTAATTTAGCATCCAACATTTTTTTAAACTTTATGAACTATTCAGATATATTAAAAACCTCGATTAATGCACTAAAAACTTTTCCAACAGTAGCAAAGCTGATACGCGCAAGAGAAGATCGAAATCAGCACATGTATGGTGTAAGTGCCCGCATAAAAAACAGTCGAAGAAAGGGCAATGAGGTTTTTATGGCTATTAGGGTTGAACTTGATTTTAGAGATGATAAAAACTTCCCCAATCAGAAAGAAGATTTAATTATAGACCTAAGTTGGAGTAGTAAAACAAATTTCAAACTTGTTGGTGTACTGGAAGTACCAAACTTATAATTTCTCACCCTACCAAAATCAACTTATCGAATTTTAAGACCCGAATATCCTAAATAAAAATCAATTCATCATATAAGTTTTTTCATCTGCTCATTTCTTCCTATATTTCTAATACAATTAAATGTACCTAAGCACTTTGCATTGCATCATGTTATGAACACCTCATCAGTTTGGGAATAAAAAAAAGAAAAATGGATGCAAAAACTTATCGAAAAAAGGTTTGTATTGTTGGAGCAGGCTTAACTGGTTCACTTTTAACAATAATGCTGGCTAAAAAGGGCTTTGAAATTGATTTGTATGAAAAAAGACCAGATATTAGAAAAAAACTGGTCAGTGGCAACCGGACTATTGCCATGTCGATATCTGTGAGGGGTATAAGAGGACTAAAAAGGGCAGGCCTGAGTGAAAAAATAGTTGAAAGCACACTGCCAAAACATAGCCGTGTAGTGCATAAAATGGATGGCTCCTGCTCTATACAACAATATGGAGCTGAGGGGGATACTATTAACACCGTTGACCGTACTGAATTGAATTCTCAACTGCTAAACGAAGCTGAAAGAACCGGAAATGTCAACTTTTTTCCAGACACAAAATGTAATATTATTGATGCTGACAATGGTCTAATTACCTTTATTGATGCAACTGACAACTCCTACACAAAAGAGTACAGATGGATAATTGGCACTGATGGTATTTTTTCGGATGTTAGAAAAAATCTTGAACAGGAACATTTTATAAGTAGTGAATTACAAAAAGCAAAACACGGATACCGTGAATTAATTATCCCGCCTGATGAAAATGGGAATTACAGGCTTGATAAATCATGTGTTCACGTGTGGCCCAGGAGAGATTACATACTGGTAGGGTTACCAAGTCATGGTGGAAAGTTTACCTGCAATTTGTTTCTTCCTGCAGAAGGAGAATTATCACTTAAAACCATAAAAAACAAAGAGGAGGTGCTTGAACTGTTTAACCGCGATTTTAAAACAGTAATGCCTTTAATGCCTGGCCTGATTGATGATTATTTCAATCATGCTGCTTCGGAAATTTTAACTGTAAAGTGCGACAAATGGAATTACAGAGACCGTGTTTTGTTAATTGGTGATGCAGCCCATGCTATTGTGCCTTTTTTTGCCATGGGTATGAATGTTGGTTTTGAAGATTGCACAGTATTTGACGATTTAATGCAAAAATACAATAACGATTTAGGAAAAGTATTTACCAATTTTGGAAAAATAAGAAAGCCGGAAACAGATGCTATTAGTGACTTATCCTTTAAAAATTTTAGCGAAATAAGCAAAAGTCCTGATGACAATTACCATAAAACATGGAAACTTGAGAGAACTATATGGAAAATGCACCCTCAAAAGTGGATACCTTTATATCCAATGATTGCTTTTACGCACCTTCCATTTACCGAGGTGATTGAAAGAAATGAATTGCAAAAAGAAATGATTAAGGGCTTGCTTACCAAACTAAACGGTCATGCTGTAGAAGAGGTGGAATTAAAACAACTACTTGAAACTTATATTAATCAGGTTGAAGTTGTTAAGGCCATTTAGCTCATGCCCTGCCAGAGTTTCCTGGTTAATTCAATCACTTGATCCAGGTCTTCTTTCTGAAAATCAAGTTTTTTCGCAATCGAAAGGCAAAGCTCATACTCTTTTTCGTGCACATGCCCATCAATCATGGCAATATATACAATATCGGCCAGTTGATCTTCCCTTTCTTCAGAATTTAGTGGGACAACAAATTTCAAATCTTCAGCCTTATCCATTAATGCCTGCACCTCTTCATCACTAAGGCCATATTCATTTGCTCTCTCCGATAAAAAGTTTTGCTCTTCCTTGTCTAAAAAACCATCAGCATATGCAACTGCCACCAAATTAGAAAAATGTTCAGTTTTAACGGTTTTTCCTTGTGTTTCGTTTTCCATGAAAAGTTTTTTTATTGTATACGCAAGTTCTGACTAAAAGTTTCGAAATCTAACTTGTTTTTGTAAATGTTTTAGTTTTTGCAATAATATATCCCACTAAAGGACTAAAAATAAAAGCTATGAAAAAAACACCTTCTATATTAAGCCTTGAACTTTTGCCATATTTCTCAGAGATCACTACAGCCAACACGTACCATAAAACAAATACAAAAACAAACAATAGCTCACCCATAACCCTCTTTATGCATTAAGATTTAGATAATAGAAAGAAAAGTCAGATACCTTTTCTGCCTCGTGTACCTTTAGTTCATATTTCACAAACTGGTTTTTATAGTTTCCTTTGTCTATTTTTCGGTGAATTTCATCAGTAAATAAATCACCAACTCCGGTAATAAACTTATCATAATCAGCAAAAATGGATTGGTCTATTATTTCAAACTCATCATTCATAAATATCAAAAGGTTATCTTTGAGGGTATTTATCCTCTTATCTATCAAGCGCTTATCATATTTATCTTTAACAACTAGTTCAAAACTATAAGCGGAGCCTTCTTCCGTGTAATTTTCAATTAGGTAGTCAACAAAGTTGTTTACTTTATGTGCTTCACCATCAATTATTAAGTCCATATGATAAAAAATTCCAGTTTAACGAACATTCTACTGTTCAAAATTAAACAAATGAATACATTTTAGAAAGTATTGGCTGAATTATTCTGAAAATATTAACTTTATTCCTCATTTTCTAAAATATAGGTAATTTTTGCGTCTCGGTACTTTTTTTTCAGCAATTGGTTCTTCATCTCATTTAACGTATTGTACGGGCCTTTATCTACTAAAAGATTCATTATCCAAACAGGTAATGTTCCACCAAAGTTAACCAGAATTTTAAATTTTATTTCAACATATCCGCCACTTAAAGGTGTAAGAAGCCACTCAGAATTCATTTTTTCAATTCTCACCAAACCATTCTTTTTTGGGATATAGGCCGGAACTGCATATGACTTGATTTTGATAATGCCATTTTGTGGGTTTTGATGTATTTTTGAGTGTGAAACCAAATCCCTGTTCTGGATGGGCCAGGGTGCTTCTGATTCGGTATATAAAATCCGCTCAAAATCATTAAATTCCTTCAAAACTGCTGATTTTTTATTGGCATACATCCATAAATTATAGTTTGGAGTATCTTTTAGTAGTGAAATTACGGCACTCAAACTTGTTTTTATTTTCATTACACCTAATGCCTCCTTAAGGCAGGAGCTATTATGCTTTCTTAAATAAACTGTAATATTATTTTGATTTTTTACTAGTTTCCAATTATCAGCAGTATTACTTTGTGCATTTGAAACCAAAAACAAATTGGTAAACATTAATAGGGCAAGCAGTGTAAGATTAAATTTTACAATCATATAGCAGGGGTATTAACTAAATTATTTGTCATATAAATACAAGGTTTACAATATAAAAATATTTTAATTTTCATAGAACACGCTGGTGCTAATCAACTAATAATCAAAAACTTTATCTAGCAACAATCTTATCTACTTGCTTTTTTAAGCTTAAAATTTAATTAGAGCAATAAAAAAAGCAACAAATATAGTAATAGAAAAAGGCATTAATTTCGAAAAAAAATGCTTATTTATGTAAAGACATTTTAACTTTGAAGCATCGATTGAATTATCATAAAATTAAATTAACCATGAAAAAAATTATACTCATATTACTTTTTGCTTTACTAGGTATTAATATCACAAAAGCTCAAGAAAAAGTTGCGTTAGTCGAAGATAACTTCTCCAGCAACGCCTATAAATGGTGGACTGGTAGAAGTGCAATTGCTAAATGCGAAATTACTCATGGAGAATACATTTTATCATACCGGGGGCAAAAATCCTGGTCATCAAACATTGAGGTTGACATTGATCCTGACGGCGATTTTATTATCGAAAGTAAAATAAGCCGCATGAACGGAACCAACGAAAATGGTTACGGATTAACCTGGGGGAAAGGAAACAATGGTTATTACAATTTCATTATCACACCCAAGGGGAAATTTTATGTTAGAAAAGTTGAAAAAGGCAAAAGGGGCAAATATTTAATCAACTGGGAAAAAACACCCTATATTAATAAAACAACTGTTACAAACAAATTAAGGATACAAAAAACAGGCGATGAACTAATGTTCTTCATCAATGATAAATACGTGGCAAAAATACCCCAACAGCCATTTTTTGGCAACCAGGTTGGTTTTATGCTCTATCAGCAGCAGCAAATTGCAGCAGATTACATGGTTGTATACGGGGGCGAAAGAACAGCCAGCTTTGAAAATGTTGTGGTAAACAGGGCTCAGCCAGATTTAAAAATCCAACAATTAGCTATAAAAGATAACGAAGATGTTGAGGGAGGAAGTGCTTCGTTTGGAAATGGCAATTCAATAATTGAACCTGGTGAATCAATTGAAGTGACTGCCTTTGTGCAAAACTTTGGTACGGTTGCTGCAAAAAATATAGAAGCTAGGATAATACTGGATATTGACGACAGAAACATCTCATGCCCAGATGCTTATAAAACATTTGATTTAGGGCAAATTGAAAGTGGCGATTACAAAAAGCTTCAGTTCTTTTTCTTTACCAGCAGAAGATACACGGCAAAGGACATCCCTTTTAAAGTAGAGTTAAAAGAAAAGGATGGAACCTATAATACCCAACAATTGCTTGGTTTAAAAATGAATGAGCGAACTACCAATATTGTAGATGTTGACTTAACCAAGTTAAACTCTGGAAAAACAACCGAGATGAAGCAAATAACTGAGGTAATTGAACTTGCTGATGTTGATAAAAACATTCCTTCTACCAGTTTTAATGGTGAAAATACATTGGCTGTAATAATTGGGATTGAGGATTATAAATACGCACCCTTGGTTGACTTTGCAAAACGAGATGCACAGGTATTTTATAAATACGCTTCGTCTGTTTTTGGAATTCCAAAACAAAACATCTATTTCCTTACAAATACTGAAGCAACTTTAGGTGAGTTTAAAAAGATTTTCTCGAAAGACGGTTGGTTGGCAAGAAGAACCATGCAAGGTGAAAGTAATGTAATTGTTTATTATGCCGGCCATGGCGCTCCTGATGTAAAATCAAAATCGGCCTATCTTATACCTTACGATATTGACCCAAACTACGCAAAAACGGGGTTTAGTCTTGATAACATGTACTCCTCACTTTCGGCCTTAAAAGCCCGTTCAGTGACAGTTTTTCTTGATGCATGTTTTTCAGGTAAAAGTCGTGATGACAAAATGTTGATTGCTGGTGCCCGTTCGGTAATTATAAAAACCGAAAGTTCTGCTTTTTCAGCCAAAAACATGGCAGTTATATCCGCTTCTAGTAGTGATGAATATAGTGCGGCCTACCCTGAAAAACATCACGGGATTTTCACTTACTACTTACTAAAGGAATTAAAAGACAATGCACATTCATTAGGTTCAGTAAGCATTACCAGCTTTTACGAAAACATAAAAAAAGAAGTTGTAAAACGAGCGGGTTATCTTGATAAAGAGCAGACACCATCTTTAATTGGGAATGATAAAAACAGGCCATTGATTTTGGACTAGTGTCATGTCAAAGCTAATTTGTCAGGTGGCAACACCTGACAAGTGCACCAGCCAGGTGTTGTCACCTGGCTAATTTACCAGAAATATCAAATTTGACTTAACACTAGTACAACTTCATAATAGTTGTAGTAACTTGTTAAGTTTTAGTTAAGAACAAAAACACAACCAACTAACAATCAATATATTACATTTTAATAATTGAAGAAAATTCACTTTTCTGCCAAAAAATTTGTAATATTAGTCTTTGATAACTTAAAACCAACTGATTATGCAGAAACTTGTATTTTTTCTTTCAACCTTTTTTCTTGGATTCATGTTTTTTATGTCATGCAATAATCAACCAACTAACAACCAAAAAGAAAAAGAAGAAATCGTAATAGAAAAGCCGGACAGCATTCAAAAGAAAAGCTTTGTTTATACTAAATATGAACTTCCCTTATCAGTAGATATCTACCAGTTTTTGAAATCAAAACATATTGAGTTCAACCAGCACAATTTGCACAGTTTAGAAAACAAAGAAAAGTATTTTACAGAGATAAAAAGGGCTCAAATACTTGGGATTTATTCTTCAGATCTTGCCTACTCATCAATATTTGATAAAAGTCAGGAAGCGGTTGATTATTTTGGGGTTGCCATTGATCTTGCCTACAAACTGAATATTGAAGAAGGTTATGAATCCGAACTACTGGATAGAGCCTATGACAATATTGATAATAGTGACACACTAAGTAAAATTGCAAGCAACGCCTATCATAAAACATGTACTTCACTTGAAAAAAGCAACCGCAAAAATGTCCTTCCTTTTATCGTTTTAGGATCCTGGGTTGAAAGTGTTTATATTTTAACTAATGCTTGTAAGGGAAGCAAACCTAAAGATGGGGTTTATCAGGAACTCTATAGACAAAGAAAACACCTTGGTGGTTTAATCACCTATTTTAATGACATTTTTGCTTCTGCAAGTAATAGTGAGAAAGAGGAGGTTAAATCAAAATTAAAACTGCTTGAAAATCTAAAAAGTGAGTACGATAAAATTAAGCTTTCAGATTCTGAAGTACCTGATGCAAAAAACCTTAAGCAAGTGATTATTTCGATACACGAACTGCGAGCAAAACTGATTTAGACCAGCCACAAAGTGCATAAAACAGAAGGTGAGCTACAACCATGAAGCTATCTTTGTTGTCTTTATAATATAAGGAACTGATAAAAATCTTTCATAATAAACAATGATATCACCTAAGTGCCTGATAATTTGATGGTAAATGGTATTTTTTTTGTACGAATTTAAATTAACACGTCGAAAATATACATAAAAAACATATTTTTTACATTTTGTACTTTTTTGTTTAAAATTTATAATTATATTTGACACCTTGAAAAACTAATTTGATAATCAGTAAATTATAATTAGCAATAGTTGTTTTTCAAAAAAACTTTCGCTTATGAAACGATTGTTTACTATTATTTTTACAGTTTTATTTTCAGCAATTTACACTTTTTCTCAAGAGAATAAACTAAACGAAAAAATTAAAGCACAACTAAATAGTGCTGATAAAAAAAATATAACTAAAGCTGAGCAAATTTCCGACCAGGCAGTAGCTCAAATGAAAGTGGCCGATGATACCGAATCGGCAGATGCAAAAAAAGCGTATAAAATTAGAATTAAGGCATCAAAGGATTTGGGCAAGGCAAACAAAATTATGTATAGAGTATATAAACAGGACCTTAAGCAATTTTTCAGTAATGTAGATCCTGTAAAAGCAAAAAAAGCAGAACAAAAAATTGACAAAGCGGCCTTATTGATGAAAGAAGCCAAGAAAAGCAGAGAAGCATCATTGCGCCTAAATGTTGTTAAAAATGCATATGCGGCCTTAAAAAAAGCAAATGATTACGAAGCAAAGGCCATCGGCAACTTAAAAGAGGTCTATGAAATGTTTATTGGTTCAAGCTCTGCAGTTGGCAAAGAAAGGCCACTTGACATAACAGAAAATAAAGAAGAAACAGAAGAACATGAAATTGATGAAGTAAAATTAGAACCCGAAAAAGAAGAGAAAGAAAGTAAAAATAATAATGAAGCCATTAATAATGTTCGCCAGTTTGAACCAATAAAAATACTGGGAACACGCGGAGTGTTTTTTTTAATTCAGGTTGCGGCGTCAAAAACACCAATATCCGAGGATTATTTAAGAAAGAATTACAAAGAAGATATTCATGGAGAATTAATCGATGGCTGGCACAGGTATGTAATCAATAAACGATTTGCCACTTTAGAAGAAACAGAAAAGTACAAAGCAAATACAGAAATAAGGGGAACATTGATAATAGCGATAAAAAATGGTCAGAAAGTAAGTATACAGGAAGCCAAAAAAAAGGAAGAATTTAAAATAGATGAGATGGAGTATTCACCGGTTGGGGGTAACGTAGCTCCTACTAAAAACACGTCCATTCCGGAATCACTCATTGTTTACCGTCTTGAAATTGGCATATCTACAAGCAAATTAAATGCTACCGAAGTAAGGCAGTTAAAAAACGGCGGAAAAGCGGTAATTCCTATTGACAGAGGAGGCTGGTATTCATATACTATTGGCGATTTTAAAAGTAAAACTGAAGCACTTAACTTTAAAAGGATTAAAAGGCTGACTGATGCATCAGTTTTAAAAATAAAGAACGGAAAAGTTATAGATTAAAATATTGAAAAAACCAGGTCAGGCATTGTGATAAGGGCCGATATAATAGGGGGAAATCATTGTACGGTTCATTATGGCCTGGAAACAAAAGGTTGGCAATTATGCCAGCCTTTTTGTTTTTTTATCTGTTTTTAAATTCAGGTTTTCGTTTTTCAACAAAAGCATTCACTCCTTCCTTAAAATCTTCTGTTTCAAAACACTTACCAAACTCCATTGTTTCTGTTTCAAAGCCATTACTCTGGGCATCAAAAAGTGCATTTACGCATTTTAAAATGGCTTTTGATGTTAAGGAGGATTTTGAAATAATTTTTTGCATTAATTTAGTGGTATATGGAAGTAGCTCTGCCAAAGTGACCACCTCGTTCACAAGACCAAATTGTTTTGCTTGTTGGGCATTAATCATATCACCAGTCAACAAAAGTTCTAAAGCCTTTGATTTTCCAATAAGCTGAACCAGCCTCTGCGTACCACCATATCCAGGAATGAGCCCCAATTGAACCTCTGGTTGTGAAAATTTAGCAGTTTCTGAGGCAATTCTGATATGACAAGCCATGGCAAGCTCACACCCTCCACCAAGCGCAAAACCATTAATCGCAGCAATTACAGGCTTAGGGCAGGTTTCAATTTGTTTAAACACCATATGGCCAAATGCCGACAAAGACTGTCCCTGCTCTCTACTAAAAGACGAAAACTCCTTAATGTCGGCACCTGCAACAAAAGCTTTCTCACCAGAACCAGTAATGATTACTCCTTTTACTTCCTCGTTATTTACAGCATATGAAATGGATTTTCCAATTTCTTCAATGGTAGATCTGGTGAGTGCATTCAATTGATTTGGTCGGTTTATTTTAACAATTAGTATTGAGCCTACTAACTCTGTTATTAGATTAGAAAAGTTCATAGTTTAGTTTATCAGGTAAAGTAATCAAACAAAGTTACTTCATATTTCTGCAATTAGAAAAGAATTAGATAACATTTCTTTACAGCAAAAAGTTAAAAGTCTGTACTAAATTAGTAAATGGTAACCAACATCAAAACTCAAAAAAAAATAACATTTTGTAAAGTATAAATGAATATTTGTTATCTTTGGCCTGACTAATCCAAAAGTAATCAAACTATGAAAGCATATAATTACAATTGTTTAGTTCTTATTGTTTTATTCGCGACCCTAATTTCATGTGGCAGCGAGCCTGACAATAATGAAAACGGAAGCACTGACAGTGGCACAGTTGCTATCGACAAAAACACTAACAATCAAGAATTTACGCTTCCTGAAGAACTCGTATATACTAGCACAAGACATGAATTTAATTACGACAAGTTTTACCCGATAGGCTGGTCAAAAGATGGCAAGTTTGCCTATATAATGGAACCTGCTGATGAAGGAAGTGGATTTTATTTATTTGAAATTGTAATTATTGACATTGTAAACGATAAAATTATCTGGTCCTGGAAGCCTGAAGAATCAGAAGAAGGTAGTTTGCAAGTTACATGGAAAGAAAACTACGATCTATTTGCCAGGCATTTAAATGAGGTAGAAATTAATCAGACAACTGACTTTAAATTAGCACCTACAAGCATTTCATACAAAGGCAATGATTATGAGATTGTGATGGAAACAGTTACAGAAGTTGACCCTGATTACGGGGTTGATCTAATTAAAGAAGTTGAAATTAATTTACAATCTCCGGAGTTAGGGGAAAAGCAGATTTTTAGCCAAAAAATAGACAGCAGGGATTACATACTAAGTGCATATGTACCAGGATATTTAATGAGTCCGCATGACGATCGAATTGTAGTAATTTGTCAAAAAGAGCGAATTGGGGCTGGTGGGCCGCCTAATATCGTTTTTTTTGAAATAATAGGCTCCAATTTAATCCGTGGTTTTAAAAAAGAAAATGACAGTTAGCTAAATTTTAATGGAACATTAAATTTTCATAATCTTGGTTTTTTGTAATTAATAATAGCTCAGTTTTTTAAGTTGGCTTATTAAAAATATTGGTTTAATAATTTGTTGAAAAAATTCATAAGTATCTTGTCTTTTGAGCATTGACAAAATGTACGATTCGCATTACAGGATATATATTTTATTTTAATTAAAAAAAGTATTACTTTTAATCGTTGATTCTAAAAATAAATACTTCGGTTATGGAAATTAAAGATCATTTTATTCACGGTGACAATGTCAAAAAGTTCATGAAATCGCCAAACCATAGTGGCGAGTTTGAAAAAGGACAGCCTGACACCATCGTATTACACTATACTGCCGGACCATACAGGCCTGCTTTAAATACACTTACGAATCCCAGGGTAAGGGCCTCAGCACACTTGATAATCGATCGCGATGGTTCAATAACCCAATTAGTACCTTTTAACCTTATTGCATGGCATGCTGGTAAAAGTTCTTATGGAAACCGCGTTGGCATCAACAAGTATTCCATTGGTATTGAGATAGTTAACTCTGGCCCATTGACAAAAAGTGGCAATGTGTACCGTTCATGGTTTGGAAGTGCTTTTAATCCAAGCGATGTGATTGAGGCTACCCACAGAAATGAAACAAAACCACGTTTTTGGCATACTTATACCGAAGAACAAATAGCTACAATACAGGAACTTTGTAGAATACTTGTAGACCTATATGGTATTAAGCATATACTTGGGCACGAAGAAATTGCTCCAATGCGAAAGCAAGATCCAGGCCCTGCTTTTCCTCTAGACAGAATAAGGAATAAATTACTGCATGAAAACCGTCATTCTGATGATGCTGCAGATTTACCAGAATTAGGTAGAATCAGTGCCAATAGCTTGAATATTCGTTCTGCTCCAAGTTCAGAAGGTAAAAAAGTAGCCAAACCTTTAACAAAAGGAGTTAAAGTAAAAATATTAGACGAGTCGAATGGCTGGTACAAAGTCTCAACCGAAATTGAAGGATGGGTATTTGGGAAATACGTAGATGGTGTTTAACAATTAAAAAGAACAACAGTGAACAAGTGGGTAATAACAGGATTGATTATTCTCGGTGTTTTAATTATTGTAGGTGTTGCTTACGATCAGGGTGCTTTTGAAAATATGACCGGAAGCGGCTGGGCCATGATTTTGGCAGCTCTGGCAGCTCCTTACATGGCTGTAAAAAATCTCCTGTTTGGAAATAAACATCTTAAGGAATTTAAGGATAAATACCAGAATTTAAAACAAGAAGAAACTGTTCACAGAACTGATCTTGATAAAAAAATAAAAGCTAAAGAGAAAAGAATTGCCGAACTGGACAAAGAGATAGAGCACCTTGATTCGAAACTTGAAGTATTAGAACTAAAAAAAGAAAAAATAAGCAAAGAGGTGAAGAATTTATCAATTGAAGAAACAAAGAGTGAAGTAAGAGACCTGTTTGGAGATTAAAATTATAAAAATGTTAAAAAAAATAGTAATTCTTTCTTTTTTAATCACAACTATTTCAGCACAGGCGCAGTTATATCCAATTGAAATAAGACCAGGAGAAACTAAAACAGTAGAGTCAGGTATCGATACCCTTTGGATTTTAAAAGACAGCCAGGTAAAAAAAGCGATTATGGCTGCCAAAAAACTAAAAATTGAGGAAGAAATTTCGAAAGAATTAAGAAAAAAAGTTTCCTTATTTGAAGAAAAAGACCTGATAAAGGATAGTTTAATTATTGATTTAAAGAAAGACAGAGATTTTTATATGAATAACTGGAAAGATTGCACAAATGATGTAGATCTTTTAATTGCAAAATGTAGAAGACAAAAATTATATACCCGGTTATCGATGGCCGGAATTGCCGTTGCATTTATTGCAGGCTTTTTAATAGCAAAGTAATTTCAAAATTCAAAACCTTTTATAATAATGGATAATCAGTATATGAGTGCAGTAGAATTCTTCACAGAGAATCCTTCGCAATTTATGTGGCAAGTTCTTGTGCCAATAGGCCTATGGCTAATTATTGTTCTTGGCTTTTTTGTATTATTGCTTAGAAAATACACCTTTGGAAACTGGACTGAAGAAAGCCCAAATCCCTATGCAGGAGAAACTTTTGACATGCCACGTGGTGTTTTTAGAGGAACACTAACACTAACATTGGTATACATTGTAACTGTTCTTGAATTGGTTAATGTAAGAATTATTGGTTTTGAGGAAGAAATACATGAATTAATGGTGGCTTTTCAAATGATGATTGCTTTTTACTTTGGCTCTAAAGTAATGCACCATATGGCATCTACTGATAGGAAGAAGACAGAATCTATTGCCGAAAATGTTGGAGGCATACAAACTTTTCAGACTTCCACAGATGATTTTGATGAAGAAGGAGCAGCTGGTTAGTTGCTATTTAAAATAAAATGGGAAAGAGGGATTATCGGATAATCCCTCTTTTTTTAACCTTTTTATTAAGCAGCACCGTGAAGTATTTATAACCACCTCATAATCAATAATCTAAGCCTATTATCCTCTGTTGATAACACCCCCTTCCAAACCTTTATAATTTTCATTATTTTATTTACATTTGCCCTGCTTTAAAATCTTGTATTTAGTAAGAATGTTGAGAAACTTCACAATATTGTTCGTCCTGCTTTTTTTTATGATGGCTGATCTAAAAGTATTTTCGCAAAATATTTTTAAAAAAATGCAATATGTTAATGGCAGTGACACCTTACCATATAATATATTAGAACCTTATGGGTATTTAAGGAGTTTCCAAAAAGGACAAGAAAAATTTATACCCAAAAAGGGTTTTCCGCTAATTATTTTTTTGCATGGAGCAGGAGAGCGAGGAACAGATAATGAAAAGCAAATAATTCATATAAAAGAACTGTTTGTAAATAAATCAAACTATATGCAGTATAAGGCTTTTGTTGTCGCACCGCAATGTCCTGAAGAAAAAAAGTGGGTAGAAGTAGATTGGTCGGCCCAAAGCCATACTTTACCAAAGAGTCCATCTTGGGCCATGACAAACCTTATAAGTTTGCTTAGTGAACTTATAAAAACCTATCCAATAGATACCAACAGAATTTATATCACAGGTGTTTCAATGGGTGGTTATGGAACCTGGGATCTTATTTCAAGAAAGCCAGAATTATTTGCTGCAGCTATCCCCATTTGTGGTGGTGGCGATGAAAAAATGGCTAAAAAAATTAAAGATATCCCTATTTGGGCGTTTCATGGAAGCAGTGACAAAGTTGTACCTGTAAGTCGAAGCAGAAATATGATAAAAGCGATCAGAAACGCAGGGGGCACACCCAAATATACTGAATATAAAGGAGTTGGCCATGGTAGCTGGTTTAAAGCATACAAAGAAAAAGGCTTGCTTGAATGGTTGTTTGAAAAAAAGAAATAAAACACGCGGATGAATTTGATTTGGAAGGTAATTGGTATGTTAGTTATAACAGCATCGTTACTAACAACCTACTCTTTTACAGATTACGAAATAACAATTGGTGATGTTAAAATAAAAAAAGCACCAATTAAAGAGTTTATTCTGGGGATTCCGGAATATCCTTATGCTAAGCTACTTTGTGGCCTTGACACGATAGCAGATAAAGAAGTTCAGCAACCTAAAGATACTACCTCACAGCGCATTTTATTAATTGGCGATTCAATGCTCGAAGGCCTTATGCTAAGAATGAAAGACTATGCTGCGCAAAATAACCATCAGTTAAAAACAGTTATTTGGTATAGTTCAAATACGCTTTGGTATGGCTCGTGCGACACGCTTAAACATTTCATCAACCAATACAAACCTACTTATGTAATGCTGGTTTTGGGAGCTAATGAACTGTTTGTTAAAAACATAATACGCAAACGGACAAAAAATGTAAAGCAAATCCTTAATCAAATAGATACCTTAAACTATGTTTGGGTGGGGCCGCCAAACTGGAAAGATGATACAGGAATTAATGAAATGATCCTGAAAAATGTGGGTTCAATGCATTACTTCCCATCAAAAAACCTCAATTACAAACGAACAAGTGATGGGGCGCATCCAACTCATTCTTCGTCAGCAGTATGGATGGATTCAATAGCCGTTTGGATTGAGAAAAGAAGTTACCAACCAATTAAAATGGAAAAGCCACTTAAAAAAAGTAAGAAAAGTGCGAATGTTACCATTTTACAACCTCTTAGATAATATTGAATGAATTTATTCAGATACATACAAGAGCTATTTAACTATGATGCTAGCTCGCCGTTGATATTCAACAGTGGCACTTTTTTGGTGCTTTTTATTGTTTTTATCAGCATTTACGCTCTTATTCATAAGAATCGTCTGGCCATAACCCTTTTTGTAATTGGCTTCAGCCTACTATTCTACTATAAATCAAGCGGTTGGTATTTATGGATACTGGTTTTTACTACGGTTACCGATTTTAGTTTTGCACTGGCAATTACAGAGGCAAAAAAGAAAATATGGAAACAAATCTGGCTGTTTTTATCAGTGGGTGTTAGTTTGGGGATTTTATTTTATTTTAAATACACCAATTTTTTCCTTGGAAATTTCTATGCCATTGCTGCCGAAAACTTTCAGCCATTAGATATCTTCCTTCCAATTGGGATTTCTTTCTACACTTTTCAGTCAATCAGTTATGTGTTAGATGTTTATTGGAAAAAACTCGAGCCCACAAAAAACATTCTTGATTATGCTTTTTTCCTCACTTTTTTCCCACAACTAGTAGCAGGACCAATTGTTAAAGCCAACTTGTTTTTACCACAGCTAAAAAAACCAATCTCCATAAAAAAAGATCAGGTTTATGCCGGACTATGGTTAATAATGGTTGGGCTGATAAAAAAGGCGATAATTGCCGATTACATTTCGCAATACAATGATTTGGTTTTTGGCGACCCAGCACACTACTCTGGTTTTGAAAACTTAATGGCTGTTTATGGTTACACCTTGCAGATATACTGTGATTTTTCCGGCTATTCTGATATGGCTATAGGTTTGGGTAAAATGATGGGGTTTGATTTGGGAATTAATTTTAACTTTCCATACAAAGCAAATAATATTACCGATTTTTGGCGCAGGTGGCACATTTCGCTTTCCTCTTGGCTGCGTGATTACCTGTACATTCCATTAGGCGGAAACCGAAAAGGGAAGGCCAGAATGTATGTTAACTTATTTATAACCATGTTTTTAGGAGGATTGTGGCACGGGGCTTCCTGGAAGTTTGTGTTTTGGGGTGCCTGGCATGGTGTAGCACTTGCAATTCATAAAGGAACAAAGAAGGTTTTAGATAAAATCCCTAACAAATGGCCCTCCAATTCAGTTTCATGGTTTCTCACTTTCCATTTTGTCATTTTTTTGTGGATATTTTTCAGGGCAAATGATATTCCGCACGAAGTGTATAAATACAATCAGCAACTGGCTGAGAACACCAGAACAGAATCGGTAATTAATTACAAGGACGGGAAGAATGAATTGCTGGTAAAGGTGTTTGAAAACGACAGCCTTATTAATACAATTGTTGAGCCTCTTGATGTAAAAGAAAACAACCTGGTAATCAAGTCAGAGGTTGTTGATGGAGTAGAAACTATAAAAGTTAACCAGATAGAAGATGCATTTAATGTGGCCTGGTCGATGATAAACAAAATAGCCACAAATACAGATTTCACCTTGGCCTGGCCATTCTTAAAAGCACGTTATGTTTGGGTAATTCTGCTGATAATTGGTTTCGTAATGCACTCAACACCAACTAATTGGAACCAAAAAATCATGGAAGGATATATTCGTTCTCCGTACCTTCTAAAAGTGTTTGTGTTTGTGATTTTGGTTCAGCTGGTTGTTCAGTTTAAATCTGAGGATGTCCAGCCGTTTATTTATTTCCAGTTTTAAGACCATAAACATTTTCACCATATTAAGATTGCACTTTTAATCGGCTTTAGTAAATGAATGTTTTTAGATGTTCTAACTTTAAGACATTCGCAATTGACGTTTATGAAAAATGTCTTAATTTTAAGTAAATTCGATAGATGTTCGAATACGAAAAATGTAAAAACTGTTTATTCAATTCTGGTTTCTTGATCATGGTTGTTGGTTTCCTTATATTTGTTTCCTGAAATAAATTTATAATTAATAATTTTTAATTTGACATAACATGTCTGACGATAAAAAAATAATTTTTTCAATGGTTGGGGTAAGCAAAACCTTCCCCCCACACAAAAAAGTATTGAATAATATCTATTTGTCCTTCTTTTATGGGGCAAAAATTGGAGTAATTGGTTTAAATGGTTCTGGTAAATCTACCTTATTAAAAATCATAGCTGGTATTGAAAAAACCTTCGAAGGCGAGGTGGCTTTTTCAGATGGTTATACAGTTGGTTATTTGGAGCAGGAACCGCAGTTGGATGATAATAAAACTGTCCGTGAAATAGTTGAAGAGGGAACTGCTGAGATAGTTGCCATTTTAAAAGAGTACGAAGAAGTCAACCTGAAATTTTCGGAACCCATGTCGGATGATGAAATGAATAAATTAATTGAACGACAAGGGGAACTCTCAGACTTAATTGACCAACATAATGGCTGGGAGCTGGATAATAAACTGGAGCGCGCCATGGATGCTTTGCGCTGTCCTCCTGAGGATGCCATTGTTAGAAACCTTTCAGGTGGTGAACGAAGAAGGGTTGCTTTGTGCCGCCTTTTATTACAAGAACCAGATGTACTGCTTTTGGATGAGCCCACCAACCACCTTGATGCTGAGTCGGTTGACTGGTTGGAGCAACATTTGCAACAATACAAGGGAACAGTAATTGCCATCACCCACGACAGGTACTTTTTGGATAATGTTGCAGGTTGGATTCTTGAGTTAGACAGAGGCGAAGGAATTCCATGGAAAGGTAATTATTCATCGTGGTTGGATCAAAAAACCAAACGATTAGAACAAGAAGAAAAAACAGAAAGCAAACGACGTAAAACCCTCGAGCGCGAGCTGGAATGGGTAAAGATGAGCCCCAAAGCGCGCCATGCTAAATCAAAAGCACGTTTGGGTGCTTACGATAAATTATTGAACCAGGATGTAAAAGAAAAAGAAAAACGTCTGGAAATCTTCATCCCTAATGGTCCACGCCTGGGTGATGTAGTAATTGATGCCCAGGGTGTTTCTAAGGCCTTTGGTGATAAATTACTTTTCGATAATTTAGAATTTAAGCTACCACCTGCTGGGATTGTTGGAATTATTGGCCCTAA
Source organism: Bacteroidales bacterium (assembly GCA_050291445.1). Lineage (GTDB taxonomy): Bacteria > Bacteroidota > Bacteroidia > Bacteroidales > NBLH01 > NBLH01. The sequence continues at coordinate 37,868 of JBNKJW010000271.1, forward strand.
TGGTGCCGGAAAAACTACATTATTCAGGATGATAATGGGTCAGGAATCTGTAGACAAGGGAACCTTTAAAGTAGGCGAAACCGTAAAATTAGGCTATGTTGACCAGCAACACACCAGCATCGACCCCGAAAAAACAGTTTACGAAGTAATTTCCGGCGGAGGAGAAGAAATTCGTTTGGGCAACCAGTTAATCAATTCAAGAGCATACGTTGGTCGATTTAATTTTACCGGTGCCGACCAGGAAAAAAAATGTGGCGTTTTATCAGGCGGGGAAAGGAATCGTTTACATTTAGCATTAACACTTAAAGAAGAGGCTAATGTTCTTTTGCTTGATGAGCCTACTAATGATATTGATGTAAACACACTCCGTGCATTGGAAGAAGGTTTGGAAAGTTTTGCCGGTTGCGCTGTAGTTATTTCGCACGACAGGTGGTTCCTTGACAGGGTGGCTACTCACATTTTAGCTTTCGAAGGCGATTCGCAGGTCTATTATTTTGAGGGAAGTTACTCAGAATATGAAGAGAACCGTAAAAAACGATTAGGTGATGAAGGACCTAAGCGAATCAGGTATAGAAAATTAACAGCAGATTAAGATATTGCCTAAGAGTTACACGGATTAGTTCAGATAAATAAACGCTGTGCTAATCCGAACTTTAAATTCGCAATTAAGGTTAAGACTTTTTTGGTAAAGACCAAAACTTGATATAGAGCACTTTAAGATAGGAGTTCCAGAAAAATGTATAAAACAAAAGTCCGCCCCAGATAGTAAACTGTATAACTGTTTCTTTAAGTGCATAAAACATACTCGAATACCTGGCTTCTGTGCCATAGGTTGTTTCGTAAGTTTCCATATATTTGTCAAAATATGGCCATTTATAAAAATCCAGAATTTCATCCATAAAAAATAAAATCAAAAATGGTAGTATCGGTAGTGTGAAATTTAATAATGCTACTGATTGGTTAACAATAACACTAAATCTTTTGGTTCGAAATCCTTCAAAAGAAATAATAAGCCCAATAATGATAATCAGCAGGCTTCCGCATAAAACAATATTCCCTTCTGAACGGTAAATTAAATCAATAATTGCCAATAGTATCAGGCTGAAGCTAATAAATACAATGCTTAAAATGAGTTGTTTCCAATGAACATTTTTAAAGACATTGAAAGCAATTGCCAGGTAGAAGACAAAGAAAAAGAGCACCCAGATTGGTTCTTTGTCATACATTGAACCAGATAATTCATTAGCCGCAGTGATACGTTCAATCGTAGAGAGCATCTGAATTATGTCATCTCTTATAACCTTTTTTGTATAACTGCCAATATATTCATTATTTAGGTAATCACTCAGAATTTCATCTTCGTTTATTTCAGCAATATCAGAATATTTTCTTAGTGTGTTTATGTATTTATTGATTTTTTCCTTAGCAATATCAGGACTTTTATCAATATTTCTTTTGCATATAAATTCTCTTAGTAAAGAATCCTGTTCTTCGCTAATGTAAAATTGGGAAGTTGCCTTGAAATACAATTTGGGCCTTTGAGCGGAGAAACGCCCAATTTGTTTAAAAATGGAGTCCATTGTATAATAATCCAATTCATAATTTCTTAAAATTTCACTATCTATCCCCTTTTCGATTATCTCAAGATAAATTGAATCATTCGAATAACAATTATAGTCATATAGATTAAGAGGAAAATAAAGTGAGCCATAATTAACCGCTTGCATGTCTTCCATTAATTTTTTATCACTAATTAAATTTCCCGTTCTAAAATCAATAACCCTTACAGTTGAATATGGAACCAGGAGTGGTAGGCTAAAAGTCACCAGGTAAATCAAGAAAACAAAAAATTCCTGGTATTTAAACCGATATCCAAAACTTTTTTCGGAGTTAAATAGCACCATGGTATAAATCATGTATACCAACCAGATAAAAGCCGGGATAAAAAGCGTTAAATATAACTGAAAGGTCTCTCTTCTGCCAAGCACTTCCGTTAAATCAATTTTAAAAAGAAAACCTAACAGTACAAAAAGCAACAAAATAACTCCTGCCATAAACAGATTGATGTGGATTCTTGTTTCCCAAAGCCAGGGATAATTAATGCGTAAATACTGGTCGAGCTTTTTTATTGGTTTGGGCATGTATCTCATTAGGAAACTCATTTAGTTGTATTTTGTGGGTTAGTTGAATATTTGGGAAAACAGTTTTTAAAAGCAAATCAATACTTATCATGAAACAGTTTTTTTGAAGACCCTGTAATATCTCTAAAGTATTCAACTTCAATGTTGTTTTTAAGCAGGTTTCCAAGAAAATCATGCCTTGAATACTTGTTACTCAATGAAACCTGGAATAAGGACGTAGACAATTTTTCTACTTTTAGCTTTTCCCAGTCCCGAAAAATGGTGTTTATATCTTCGTAGTTAAAAGATCCAGCAACTTCAAATATTTGATTATCTTCAATTTTGCTTATATCTCTGAGTTTTCCATTAAAAACGGCCCTTCCGTTTTTTAAGAAAACTATCTCATCAGCTACTGTTTCTACTTCATGAAGTTGTTGAGAACTTAATACAATACTCATAGGGTTACGAATTGAATCAGCCAAATTTCGTAAATCCTGCAAAAGAATTGCCTGCGCCTGTATATCCAGATTTGCCAATGGCTCATCCAAAATCATTACTGAAGGCCTCCAAACAAGCGCTTTCGCAATTTCGAACCTGAGTCTGTATCCACTCGACAATTGCTTCCATGTCAGGTTTTTGTACTTTGTAAGCCCTAAGCGATGGATGATAAAATCTGTTAGCTCAATGTTTTCAGAGCTTTTCCGTCCTTTTATTGCAGCATTAAATGATACATTGTTAATTGCACTTCCTGTCCACATTGAAAGCCTTTGAGGAATAAATGCAATTTTCTTCTTAATCTCAAGCCAGTTGCTTATTGACTGATTATCAAAACAATAGACAATCGTCCCCTTATCAGTTGTCAAATCACCTGTAAGCATTCTTAAAAGGGTGGTCTTACCATTCCCGTTTTCACCAACTATCCCAATTATTTTACCAGTAAACATTTCTAGGGAGATTGGTTCAAAGTAGAAACCCTGGGAGCCAGAGTTGTAACTTTTAGAAATTTCAGTAACTGTGCAGACTAAAGTTTGTTGCTGATTATTTATTTGCTCATTTTTCTCCACTAATTTTAATTCCTCGAAAAGCTGTATGAACCAGATAAGCAGTTTATCACGAGACTCCCTGATCTCTTTTGTTTCATTGTAGGCTTTTCTCAGACTTAAAGCTTTTTCTTTTATCTGAAGATTTAGATCAAAATCATAAACAAAATCAAGGATTCTTCTTCCGGTATTATTTAAATCTTTGCTTTTTAGATAAATAGCAATTTCATTTAATCTGTTTTCAATTGAAAAATTGTTCATAGGTATAACCAAGTTGTCAATGCCTTGCAAAATACAAATAATATTTAGAATAATTTGATTGGGTTTTGTGTAAATATGTGTAATATTGGGAGGTAATACATTCGCCCCCTTTGGGGTCATACATTTATTTTCTGATATTTGCCTATAAACATGCAATTCCTTAGGAATTGTTTCGTAATAGTTTGGGCATTTAATCTGCAAGAATCAAATTATCTATCGTAAAACTAAACACATGCTACGCGATTTATCCAATAAAAAAACAAACTATACTTTATCAGAGCTCAGCAAAAGCGAGGTAGACAAAGATCCGCTCAATCAATTTGTGCAATGGCTGGATATAGCTGTAAATGAAGAGGTAAATGAACCAAATGCCATGGTTTTGTCAACAATTAGCAGCGACTTAAAACCATCTTCAAGAGTTGTATTGCTTAAGGGTGTTAGCAGCGAAGGTTTTATTTTTTACACCAATTACCAAAGCCAAAAAGGAAGCCACCTGGCTAATAACAATCATGCTTCATTGGTGTTTTTTTGGCCTGAGCTGGAAAGGCAGGTGAGAATAGAAGGCACTGTAAAAAAGATAAAGCCCGAACTTTCGGATGAATACTTTAATAAACGTCCTGATAATAGTAAAATCGGGGCCATTATTTCTCCACAATCCCAAATTATTCCAAATCGTGATTTTTTATTAGAAAAGAAACAAAAATTAGAAGAAAATTCTGCAACAAGTAGGCTTAAGCGGCCAAATTACTGGGGAGGCTATATTCTTTCCCCAAACTTATTCGAGTTTTGGCAGGGAAGACCCAATCGATTAAACGATCGTATTCAATATAACCGCGAAAGAAATAGCTGGAAAATTGTTAGATTAGCTCCTTAACCCTCATTGAGGAATTTAATATGAAATTTAACTAATTATCACACTTACCAACAAAACAAGTCGAATGAAAACAAAACACCTAACTTTACTGCTAATAATTCTTTTTTTAGGCCTTGGTAACTTAAACGCTCAGGAAAAAAGCCAGAATAAATCCAACAAGCACATGAACCAACAAGGTTTTGAAAACCTGGTTCATCATTTTGATAACCCAGAAAGGGAAAATTGGCAAAAACCCGGTTTAGTCATTGGAATGCTGGGCGATATCAGCAATAAAACAATTGGAGATATTGGTTCAGGAACGGGGTATTTTACTTTTAGACTGGCAAAAAAAGCAAAAAAAGTGGTTGCAATTGATGTGGACCAGCGATTTATTGATTTCATAAAGGACAAAAAGAAAAAAAACAACATCAAAAACATAGCAGCTCGTTTGGTTGATTACGACAACCCTAAGCTAAAAAACAATGAGCTGGATGCAATTATTACAGTCAATACCTACCATCATATCGATAACCGGGTAGCCTATTTTAAAAAATGTATAAAAGGGCTGGCCAATGATGGTATTTTGATGGTGGTTGATTTTAAAAAAGACGAAAAAATAAATTTTGGACCTCCGTTTGACCATAAAATTCCAGGTGAAAAGGTAAAAGAAGAGCTAGAAAAAGCCGGGTTTAAAAATATTTCAGTTGATAGAACAGTTCTGGATTATCAATATATTATTATTGCAAGAAAATAAGCTCTAATCTGCCTCCATGAGCAGTTCTACAAGCTCACTATACCCCTTATTAAGGAGTCAATCTTAACCCCAACCACTAAAACTATGTACAAAACAAAATCAACCGAGGAATTTAACAAACTGGTAAAAAAGAAGTTTGATATCTATAACAGTTTATTTCTTGAGCTTCCGTACAACAAAGAAAAAAATGTGGGCAGTCTTATCCCAATTCTGCAGCAGTTTAGCAAAAAAGGGTTAAAAAAAGGCGACCACCCTATGAAAATCCTTGATTCCTTTTTTAAAAAGTATGCAAATATCAACAAAGAGGAGGAAAAAATAGACTTCATGTTCAGGGTAGTACAATACGTTGAGCGCCAAGTTGTTCTGTTTGACAGCGTGGAGGATGCCGCTTTTAAAAACACAAAAGATCCTGGCGATGATTTATCGATAAATGATTTTTTCCAGATTCTGGAAAACAAAAAAAATGTCAACGATATTTCGGACCAATTGTCGAGTTTTGGCGCCAGGATTGTTTTTACAGCCCACCCAACTCAGTTTTATCCGCCTTCGGTACTTGATATCATCACCCGATTAAGGGGACTAATTGAAAAAAACAACATTAATGAAATTGACCAGACCCTTCAGCAACTGGGCTTAACTTCGTTAATTAACACGCAAAAGCCAACACCACTCGATGAGGCAAGGAATATTATTTACTACCTGCGCAGCATTTATTACGATGCAATTGGCGAACTGTATGCATACATCAAAGAGGGAATCAGAGACAAAAACTTTAACAACCCCAACATTATAAAACTTGGTTTTTGGCCGGGAGGTGATCGCGATGGCAATCCTTATGTTACTTCGGAAATAACAATGGATGTAGCCAATGAACTAAGGATGACATTAATGAAATGTTATTACGAAGAGGTAAAAGATCTTCAGAAAAAACTCACCTTCCGGGGAATAGAGGGCATTCTTGAAAAACTAAAAGACAGCTTTTACAATTGTATGTTCAGCACCGAAAAACACCTGAGCTATGATGAAATCATTCAACCACTTCATCAAGTCAGGAAACTACTAAAAAAGAACTATCATTATTTATACAAGCAGGATTTGGATGCTTTTATTGACAAAGTAAGGATTTTCAAGACTCATTTTGCCAGCCTTGACATCAGGCAGGATCACCGGATGCATAAAAAAGTAATTGAGGCTATCCTGAAAAAGGAAAACATTATAAATGAGAATGTTGAAGAACTGGAACGAAAAGACCTGATTGAGTTATTACTTCATGAAAAGATAATGGTTGACCCACAACAATATGAAGAAGAAATTGTTAAGGAAACCATTAACAACGTTTACCAGCTAGGAACCATCCAAAAGAAAAATGGCGAAGAAGGTTGTCACAGGTACATTATCAGTAATTCCGAGAATGTTTTCTCGGTGCTTTTTGTTTATGCACTTTTCAGGTGGTGTGGATGGGAAAATAAGGTAATAACTTTCGACATCATTCCGCTTTTTGAAACTTTAGCAGGCATGAAAGCTTCAGAACCGGTTATGCAGGAACTTTTTGAATTGGAAAACTACAAAACCCATCTTAAAAACAGGAACAACCGGCAAACAATCATGGTCGGATTTTCGGACGGAACCAAAGATGCTGGATACATGAAAGCCAACTGGGCAATATTTGAAACCAAAGAAAAGCTGTCGGTGCTTTGTGAAAAATACAATATCGAAGCTGTCTTTTTTGATGGCCGCGGAGGACCACCAAGCCGGGGAGGTGGAAAAACGCACCGCTTTTACGCTGCCCAGAGCGATTTAATTGCCAACCACGAAATTCAGTTAACCATTCAGGGACAGACCATTACAAGTAAATACGGTTCAAAAGAACAGTTTATTCATCATTGCGAACAGTTGTTAACCGCAGGTTTATCAAGAAATATTTTTCCAAAAGAGAATGATATTTCACCGGCATCCAGAAAAATAATTGAGGATTTGGCTGCTATTAGTTACGAAAAATATGCAGCCTTAAAAGCCCATGATAAATTCCTGCCTTACCTCCAAAACAGGAGTCCTTTAAAATATTATGCCCAGGCAAAAGTGGCAAGCCGACCTGGTAAAAGGGGCGACAAGAAAAAACTGGAGTTTTCCGATCTTCGTGCCATTTCTTTTGTAGGAGCGTGGACACAGCTAAAACAAAATGTGCCCGGGTATTTTGGAATTGGCACAGCAATTAAAACACTAATTGATAATGGCCGATGGGAAGAGCTGAAAAAAGCATGGGATGAAACCGCCATTTTCAGGGCATTGATACTTAATAGCATGATGGCATTGTACAAATCGAAATTCCGTTTAACCAGCTACATGGAAGAAGATGAGGAGTTTAAGGATTTCTGGAACATCCTGCACAATGAGTTTATGCTCTCAAAAGAAATGATGCTCAAACTTTCGGGCAATAAAGTGCTGATGGAAGAAGAACCTGTGACCAGGGAATCGATAAAAATTCGAGAAAAGATTGTGCTTCCCTTATTGGTTATTCAGCAATATGCTTTGCAAAAAGTCTCGCAAAATACAGAATACAAAGAATTGTATGAGAAAATAATTACCCGCTCGTTGTATGGAAATATTAATGCAAGCAGAAATTCGGTATAAGAAGGTCATTGAGTCATTGCAGAAAACCTAATGACCAATGGCAAATGACGAATGACAGGATTCCCAGACTATTTTAAGTGTCATCAACCTAGAATAAAATGTTCTTTCAGGACGAATATCTTAACCGTTTTTATAGGCCCAATTGCACTGGCAGTTAATTGGTTACAAACTCCTATTCAGAAATATTTTTTAACTTTGCCCCATTCACATCAATTAAAAAAACAACTAAATGGAGGGTATTACCAAGTATAAAATACTTAAAGAAAAAGAAATTATTATTGAATACTAAGATGGAAAAATCATGGTTGTTTTTTATTCCAGGCGTAAATAATTGACAAACAACACACTGACTATCAGTAAATTTAACCTAACAGTTACAAAAACCAACAAAGCCAAACTAAACATGAAACCAAGAATAGAAGTAATTAGCGCAACCAAACTAATTGGACAAAAACTAACAATGTCCTTTGCAAAAAACCGAACAGTTGAACTATGGCAAAGTTTTTCTCCCAGGCGTAAAGAAATTAAGAATTTGGTTAATGCAGATTTATATTCTGTTGAAATTTACCCTGACACTAACTTTTTTAAGCGTTTCGACCCGACGAAAGAGTTCGAAAAATGGGCGGCAGTGGCAGTCAATGATTTTAGCACTGTTCCTGATGAGATGGCAAAATTGACTATCCCTGAAGGTGAGTATGCTGTTTTTCACTATAAAGGGAAACCAAGTGATATACAGGAAACTTTTCAATACATTTATGGTGTCTGGCTCCCAAATTCTGAATATAAAATGGATGACAGGCCTTACTTTGCTTTAATGGGAGAAAAATACAAGGGCGAAGACCCTGAATCAGAAGAAGAATTTTGGATCCCGATAAGGAAAAAATAATCATTGACCAATCCCTACCAAAAATCAATCAACTTTACATCAAAAATAAGTACAGAATAGGGTGGGATTTTACTTCCTGTTCCATTTTTGCCCCAGGCCAGTTCGCTGGGAATAAAAAACTTGTAGCGAGCTCCTTTTTTCATCAGCTGAATGCCTTCCTGGTAACCCTCAATCAGTTCTTCCATTTTCACTTCCGAAGGCTTGTTTTCTTTGTAGGTATCTTCAATAATGGTTCCGTTTACCAGTTGACAACGCTGGTGCACAGTAATAATTGCTTTTTCATCAGGTCGGTTGCCATCTCCTTCATCAACAATGAAGTACTGTAGGCCTGTTTCCGTTTCAATTACACCTTCTTTCTTGCTGTTTTTCGCCAGAAAATCTTCGCCAGCTTTTCGGTTGTTCCCTGCTGAACCTCTGCTGCGTTCTCGTTTGTTTCTACCTGCCATAATATGTTAAATGAAATTAGAAATTAGAACTTTGAAATTAGTGGTGCGCTCATATTTAGTAAACTACATGTAACACCCATATTTTTTCATATTATACCAATTGCATTTATATTTTTCCTTTGGACTAAAATATAAATTGCAATGGTAAATGCCGATGCTACTTGAAAATAGTCGAATGAGGCTTTGCCAAAATTGGACTATTTTGAAAGTAAAATCGGTATTACCTGTACGGTAAACATTTGCTGGGTAAAATTATAAAATTGTTCGGTTCAAGTATAAATTCACACCTGATTTTGTAAATTTTGAGGTTTTGATGGCCTGGTTCATGACAATCAGGTTTAAAAGTTCCCCCCTTTACCATATATCTTCTAAACCCGATGAACTATGGCTTCGTTGCAAGAAACTCACTGATTTTTATGATTATTTTATCCGGCACATCAATGGGTAAAAAGTGACTGGCATTTTCAAGCAATATTAACTTGGAATTTTGGATATCCTCTGCCAATCTTTTTGCATGTTCAATGGGGATGTAAGGATCATCTTCGCCCTGAATAACCAATGTAGGCTGGGTGATTGACTTTATTATTCCCGGATAATCTGCAAATGTTGTTTCAGGCCTCCCCCATCTCAGGTTTCTGAGCAAAGCTTTGCGCCCTTCTTTTCCTGCAAATGCTTTTTCAAGATAAGCTTGCAGGTATTTTTTATAATTTGATTGGTTATAAAGTCCTTTTTTAATCGAGCGTTTTAGTAAAAAGTGCTTTAGCAAAGCTAGTAAAACAGGTCCAATTAACTTTGAACGAACAATTTTCACAACCAAAGGCATCTTAAAATCAGGATATACAGGTGGGCTCATTATCACTAGTTTGTCAATCAACTTAGGACAAATTGCCAGCACATCCATTGCCACAGAGGCTCCCAGGTCATGCACAACCAACACAATTTCAACCAGTTGCAGATTTTCAAAAAATAACTTTAGGTTTTGGGCTCTTTCTTTGTGCTCAATATGCCTTCCAATTTTACTCGATTCCCCATAATCAAGCAAATCAACGGTTATTGTTCTGTAATTTTCAGAAAACGATTTTGTCAATTCAGTAAATAATTCTTTGGAAGTAGGCAAGCCATGAACAAATACCATTGGTTGTTTATCAGACAAGTTGTCGGTGTAGGCAAGCCAGTAATTTCCAATTGGGTGCTGATAAGTCATTTTATTTTCATTAACTGTTGTTTGCTTTAAATAAGCTCAATCGGGAATCCAACAAATCAAATTCAGAAAAATTAACTTTTGAAACACTGATTCGAATTCCTTCCAACCTGGCGCTCCCGGTAGATTCTAAAGGTATCGCACTAATACCATACGAAATCAACTCCTCAATCAACTGGCTACCTGATAGACCTGGGAAGGATACCGTAAAATAAAAACCATCGGCAATGGGTTGATCAATATCGTGTGAATAGACAATTGAAAAACCATTTTTTTGAAAGATTTCCTTTAAAATCCTGGCCTTTTCACCATATTCTTTAACGCTGTTAATAAAGTTGTACTCGCCTTTATTGATAGCCTTCAATAAGGCTGTTAAGCCATGCTGCACAGAGTGGCTGACTCCCCCGGTTGCATTGTAAATAGTCCCTGAAGTTATGCATTCAAGGAAATTTGGGGTTTCATAAAATTCAAGTAAATACTGAAAGTCCCTTTTAGCCAAAGCATCCGAAACCACCAGAAAACCAGCACGCTGACCAGCATAACTCATTGACTTTGAAGAAGATACCATCAGGGCGTAATTATCAGTATACTTGGCAATTGTTGATTGAAAAGGAGCCTGGCCCGGCACAGAAATATCTTTTCTAAAGTCCATTCCAAAATAGGCCAAATCTTCTGCCACTACCACATCGTATTTAGTTGCCAGTTCTCCAATAATTTTCAATTCATCTTCTGTAAAACATATCCACGAAGGATTGTTTGGGTTTGAATACAAAATGATTGAAATATTGCCTTCTTTAAGTTGCGTCTCTAATTTTTCTTTTAATTTTTCCCCACGAAAATCATACACGTCAAATGAATTCACCTTTAGCCCCAGCATTCTTGTTTGTTGCTTGTGAACCGGAAAACAGGGATCTAAAAACAACACTGTATCTTTTTGCTTTTCTCTTCTGCCAGCAACAATAAATACTAGCAGCGCCGCCATTATTGAGCCAACGGTCGGAATGCAGTTTTTTGCATCCACATCAGTGTCCAAGAAGTTTTTTACAAACCTTGCAATTTCAGTTTTTAGTTTTAAAATACCATCAATTGGAGGATAAACCGAAGCACAATTTTCGTCAAGAGCCTTTTTTTCCGCCTCAATGGCAATATTTGATACTTTTAAGCCTGGAACCCCCATTTCAAAACGGATAAAGGGCTCACCAGTTTCTTGTTGCAAATCATTTACCAAACGAAACAATTGCCTGATAGAGGCTTTCCCAAAATCGTCAATTTTATGCTTTGCAATGTATCTTTTTACAAGTTGTTGGCTAATGGGTGTATTCATTTATTTAGAATTTAGGTATTAGAAGCTAGAACTTTGATCACAAGGACAATTGATTTTATCGTGCACAGTTTGCTCCAATATTTTATTTATTATTCCTTAATCAGCGCTCGCCCTTTAATAAAGGCGTTTATATTAAGATTTTTTATATTCTCATCTTTTGATAAAGTAGTCAATGCATTTATCCAAAGCTGTTCAGGAAAAACATTAAAAGGTTTTAATTTAGAAAGAGCTCCCAACACAACAACATTTGCACTTCTTGCTTTCTTATCCCCCATTGCTAAAACCTCCTGATTGGCATTTACCTCAATTACTTTAAAACCATTCAACTCCTTTTTAATATCCTCATAATCAGGATACTTCCTGGCCATTTGTCGGGTGGAAAACACTTTTTGCTTATTCATTAAAACATACCCACCCTGCTTTAACAAATTAAGGTAACCAGGGTGCAGCACCTCATTCATCTCCATAGCAACCAACACATCTGCAGATGCACTCGTCAGCTCTGCCGAATGAACTTCTCCGCAGCTAAAAGTAGAAATTACCGAGCCGCCTAATTGGGCCATGCCATGTGTATCGCTTTTCAAAATATTGGTTTTAGCATAATCAGTTTGCATCACCACTTCAGTCAATACTTTCCCAAAAAACAAGTTCCCTTGCCCGCCAACACCTCGCACTGCCATTTTAATGGATTCGGGCAATTCTTTTACTACCTCGTCCCTTGCATTTAGTTCATGAACAAGGTTTAGCTTGGGAAATTCCACATCTGCAAGTACAGGAATATCTTTTGGTAAAATTGCGTTGTGTGGGCACCTTTGCATACAAACCTGAAGGTTATCACCACAATCTGTACACATTTCGGTAAAATGCAATTTTTTATTTTCATCTCTTCCAATGCCTGGACAGATTTCACACCGTCCGCAATTTGTACAAGCTTCGTGGTCAAATTCTACCGTTCTTACTTTTTGTTTGCCATTGAGATTTTTCACACAAGCTCCCTCTAAAATCATTGTGGTGAAGGTTCCGTGCTCTGCTAAGTCAAGTGCTTCAATCAAACTTTGCTCAATATCTTCAATTTTGTATGAATCGACTACAACAGTCCTTCCACCTTCTGCTTCAACAGCCCTGCGTAGATTGAACTGATGAGGCATGCCTGCAAGATTCGTTGGCGTGCTGGGCGCAGGCTGGCCTCCTGTCATGGCTGTCAGGCTGTTATCCAGGATTACTTTTACCCCGGGAACATTTCTAAAAATAGCATTTCTGGTTGAGTCAAGGCCCGAATGACATTCGCTTGAATCACCAATCACGCTGATCATTTTATATGCCAGCTCGGGTCTTGCAAGCGCAAAGCCCTGTCGGACAGAGTCTGCCGCTCCCATGCATAAAATAGTGTCGATAGTTTTTGTTGTAGTAGTTAAAGATGAACATCCAATATCGCCAAATGAGGCATAAATCTTTTTCCTCTTTTTTAGTTGTTGCACAGCAAGCGTGAATGCTTTGTAAGGACAGCCAGGGCAAATAGCCGGTGGACGAGGTAGCGGTGCCAGCCCAATCGGACTAAACAACTTAACCCTCTCAATTTCAATATGTTTTGAAAGAAAATCAATCATAGATTCTGCATCCCAGTTGGTTAGAATGGAATCTTTTTCTTTTCCTATTAGATCAACTCCCAATAATTTCACTTTCTCTTCAAGAAAAGTATCACCATCTTCAAAAATAAATAGTTTCCCCTTATTTTCTGATGCAAATTTTGTCAATGCTTTCTCAGGAAAAGGGTAAGTGGCTGCCAAAGAAAATACCGAAGGATTAATGCCTGTCAGCTGTTTTACCTCCTCAAAAAGCATCTCATTTTTGCCTGTGGTTATCACAGCCCAGTTATCATCTCCTTTTTTTATAGAATACAACTGACTATCATTCAACCACTTTCTTAATTCAGGAATTCGCTGTTGAGTGGCTGTATTATAATTACTTCTTGCTATCCTGGGTGAATGCATCCAAGGATTCAGGCTTTTTGGCAATGGTAAAGGTTCGTTTTTTTTAGGTTTACCAACCTTAACAATACCTTCGGTATGGTTTAAGATACCATTTGAAAGCACCACCACTGGAGTATTGAACTTTTTGCTGATTTCAGCAGCTGTGGCTGGTATCTGATACATTTCCTGTAAAGTCCGGGGTTCTAAAACGGGTATTCGCGACGAAGCAAAAAAATACCTGGCGTCGATTACATGCTGTGTACTTGAAGGCACATAATCGGCTGCTGCAAATATAACCAGGGCACCTGCCTGCCCAGTATAGAATGCGGCTGTAGTAATTACATCAGCTGCCTGAAATACACCGGGAATTTTCATGGTCACAAGTGCATCAAAACCTGCCATTGAATGGCCAACCGCCACTCCTACCGAAACAGCTTCATTTACCGACCATCCTACCACCATTTTATCCTGAACAAATTGAAGGCATTTGTCTATAATTTCCGTACTTGGTGTGCCCGGATAACCATCGGCAGCATGATATCCTGCATGAACCACTCCTAATGCAAAAGCAGTATTGCCTTCCATCAAAAGCCGGCTTCCGGCTGGGGCATTTATATATTCTTTAAATTTTGACATTGAACTAGTATCTTTTTTATAAAGAAAAACAAAAAATAATAAAGGACTCCAAAGTCTTTTATGGAATAACACCATGTTTTGATTAAATTTCTTTGGCTTCTTAAAATTAGCTATTCCATTCCATAATATTTTTTAGTAATTTAAACTCCACTTTAAAATAAAATAAGATGAAAAGTAGCTTCCTGTTCCTAAAAATATCGTTGATTTTGCCATTTTTTATTCTTCAAAACCAGGGCAATTCAAATAATATCCCATCTATTGAAGATGATTTACGAATTTTTAGTTTTCATTCTGAGAAAACAGGTGTTTTGCCTGGCTTGAGCACTGAAAATGCTAATGGGTATAATTGCAATGGAAAAATACTGGATGAAGACAAAATTGGTGACATAGCTATTGTGGCACTTTTTTATCAAAATGGCTGCTATACGGATGGTCAATATAACCATAACAGCTATAAAATAGAAACAGGAAAGGTGACTGATTCGAAAAACGAATTTAGTTTTGATGCCTATAAGATTTATGAGCCAACAAAAAAAGCAACAAAGTTTCTGGCTTCAAAGCACTGTATTAGTTACAAGTTTAAGGATAAACAAGATTACACCATTTATCAGCTTACAGATGGTAAAATTGATAAAGTGACCGAAATACTAGCAAAAAATATAACCCCAGGAAGTTATAATTTAATAAAAGAACTATCGATTAGTGAAATAAATGGTTCTGAGATTTATTTTTTTGCGCCAAGCAAAACCCGTTTAAGCATGTACAATCAGTATTCGAAAACGGTTGAAGGGGCGCTGGTAAATAGTACTAGTATTGCCAATATTTATAAATACAGGTATCAAAGCGGGTATGTTCCTTTTGATCAAACTATAAATAGATATACGAACACACGGCAGTTTTTTCTACTCAAAACCTCTTATGGGAAAATAAATGCTATTTGGCAGGATGAAGAGAGCAAATCGATATTGCTTACTCAGTTTAGTAAGGATTTAAAATCAGAATCAACCATTAAATTGCCAAACAACTCTGATGCTCAACTGGTTGCTGCAACAAATGATCCGAATGACAATTATTATTACCTGGTTATTGAAGACAGGAGTAAGAAATCAGGAACTGATGTAGCTGTACTATATAAAGTGAGTAAAAATGGGTATTTAATAAAAAAGAGCGAGCCAGATGTTTCAAAATCAGGACTTAACATATACCACTTTGGTAATTACATGGCCGATTTGCAATATCTGAATGGTACCTTGGGTCTGTTTATTGCACGAACCATGTTTGCATCAAGCGATGGGTTAAATCACCAGGGAGGAATTGCGGTAGTTTTTGATACCAATACGCTTTCAGTAATTAGAAATTTTGGCCAAACCTCTGGACATTCATTTGATAACTACCTGACAATCAACTCAAACAATGAGTTTCTAGGAATAGATTTGGGAGATAATTATCCTCGGGGTATTAACCTGCACAAGTTTTCTGATAAACAAATCCGTTCAAAAGTTATTTACACTTTTAAGACAGAGCATGGTCAACGGGCTGCAAGTCCGGCAGGCAAAACCTACCCTTTTTATTCGGAAATTAGCACCTCTAACAAAAAATACTACAAATGGTCAAACGATAATGGTACCTACACATCACTTGGAGCCTTAATTGAAGTGGATGATGGTTATGTTGTACTATTTACAGGTGAACCAGATGCCAATGGAAAATCAATTAATAACTCTAGGGTTGGAAAAAACAACACCGATTCAAGGAATGTCGGTTTTTTGAAAATTGTTAAAGATTTTGAAACTAAATCGGGAAAAGGAAATGTTGTTTCAGATGACATGGTGGTATCAAAAGGTGTAAGCGAAACTGGTGGATTTTATACATTCGGCGGCTGGTTTGCCGAACAAAGAAACACTGGTGTGCAATGGCTGACAAAATACAAAAAAAGAAGTCAGGAAACAGCCATTCATTTGAAAGCTGTAAAGTTAAGCGATGGCAATATCTTACTTTTGTGGGAGAAAATGAAAGAAGAAGGCTATAACAAAAACTACCAATCAACAGTGGCCATGAAAATTGACAAAAATGGAAGAAAAATCAGCGAGGAAATTGATTTGGGCTCACACGTCCGGCTTACAAGGCGCGATGAGCCATTGTTGCTGGAAAACAAAATTATTATTGCAGGTGGCAATAAGGCCGAAAAAAAACTGGAACTGGTAGTGATTGAATTGAAATAGGGCTAAAACTTACTATTTTTCGGTTAAAGTTTATTGACAAATAAATCAAATTTTCAAGATGGTTGTAAAACCACCCATCAAACGTTATTGTGATGAGGGATAAAGAAGCAACCTCCTTAAATTCTGAGAGTTGCACTTCATATACTCCTTTGTTTTGTTTAAAATGACAATCTTTTCTTTACCTACCAGCTCAAAATCACATCTTTTGTTTTTCCATACCAACCCAAATAGATTAATCCGATGATAATCAGCACTTAGTTTACTTCTGTTTTTTTTGCTAATACTTTTAATAAAACAAAATCAGGGATATTGAGTTTAAATAACAGAATATTCAGTATTTTTGATAAAAACAACATAAAATGAGAAGAGTTTTTATTCTTTTATTAATTATAGCGCCATTTATGGGAATGGCACAGCAAGACACAAGCAAGGTAAAAAAAGTCAAATTCAATCCTGATTTCAAGTTCAAAGATGGCATTTTTATGAATATTGAAGATGTTAAGCGAAACAATCCAATCCCAAAAGCAAGGATTATTACTGACTTAAATTACGATGATTATGCATTCTTTGATAAACTGCTCGAAAGTGATGTGGTTTCGGTACTTGATAATATGGGGCAAAAAGTCAATATTCAGGTTAAAAATATCTGGGGTTTTAGTCAAAACGGGATGCTTTTTGTAAGCTGGAACGGGCAATTTAACAGAATACCAGTGTTTGGAAGTGTTTGTCATTTTATTGCAGATAAAACCTATGTTGATTACAGAAACAGCCCCTACTACAACAACTACAACTATTATTACAACCCATATTACTACCCTAATAATCAATCAGTTAAAACCGAACTAAGGCAATACTTGATTGATATGGAAACAGGAAAAATCTTCGACTACAATTATCAGAACCTTGAAGCAATTATTTCGAGGGATACCGAGATTTATGAGGAGTTTGCCAAACTAAGGAAAAAAAAGAAAAGGCAGCTTAAGTTTTTATATTTACGAAAATATAACGAAAAACATCCCTTTTATTTTACCATTTATTGATTTTGAAATACACATATTATTTTACATAACTAAATAAAAACTTATGAAAAAGATTCTGTTATTTATTCTTTTAGTATCAATTAGTCATCAAATGTGGGGACAAGATGCTGTTGCCACCCAGGATGAAATTCAAAAATTCATGAAAACCACTACCTATGTGGTGTACGACGAAAACATTTTTGGCAGTTATAACAGCGCCATAAAAAAAGCAGTTGAAAATTATTGGACCTTAACCCCTATTAAATTTATTAAAGCTACCGAATACCGTAAACTCAGAAAAAACTACCGTAATTCATTCATAATCAGAACCAAAGTAAACTTTGAAAAAGATAAGTCAAATACTAGCTACACATTTTTAAGTGTTCTTTTAGGCAGCAACAAAGGCTCCATGGAATCTATGCCTGACTTAATCTCATTTCCATTATCGTATTACAATGTTGATTACGACAAATATCATTATAAAATGGGTGCAATTGTTAAGTTTATGCAAAACCATATTATCTTAACTAGAGACAACCCTGGGATTATGGGCAAAAAAAATGTTCTAATGTATTACAATAAGAACACTTCAGATTTAAAAGATAAAACACTTTATTGCATAAAAGATGAACTTGATAAAGATGTGAATACCAACAGCAAAATAAAACAGTATTACTCTGGCAAAGTGGTCATTACTACTGCTGAAGAAATTGAAAAAATTATTGCTAAGAAAGATCCCAATGCTGTTTTCTTACACAAAGTAGGACCTTCGACAAAAGATGATAAATTAAGAATTTACAAGCTAATTATGGGTGCTGCCGATGGCAAATTGTATTATTTCGGTTACCATAAGTTTAAAAAAGGCAAGAAAGATGATGCTTTCCTTGCTGCTGATTTTAAAAAATTAGGAAGCTAATTAATAAAAATGACATTAGTTATTAGTGTTATGTCAAGGCTTGTTTGTCGGGTGACAACACCTGACAAGCGCACCAGCCAGGTGTTGTCACCTGACTGATTTACTAGATATATCAAATTTGATAACACTAGTGTCAAGTCTCATCCTAAATGGCGGTTGAATTATCCGCTTAGCGGGTTCTTGAGTTGTGTAATTAGCTTATTTTAATGCTTAGCATTTTATAATCAGACCCGCTTAGCGGTTTTATACCGTCAAAATAGCATGCATTGACATGACACTAACCATTCGCAAGAATAACTAATAACTAATGATTTAAGCACCAGCGTTCTACGCTAAAGCAATAGATAGCAATGAGCAACTTACATATTTTCTTCAATTACATCATACCCCAATTCCTTCCCTTTTTTAATTGCCGGAATACCTTTTATTAGCCATGTTGGTGCAAGTTGACCTTTAAGGTAATGATTAAAAAACTGAAACATCCTGATACTTAAATCTTTACATGCTGGACTTTTATCCTTTAAATTATGAGGTTCGCCATTGTAATTTAATAGCCAAACGGGCTTATTTAACCTTCGTAAGCCAACAAAAAGCTCAATGCTTTGGTACCAGGGTACAGCACCATCTGCATCGTTATGTCTTAACAACAATGGTGTTTGTATTTTATCAGCATAAAAAATGGGTGAGTTTTTGAAATACAACTCAGGTTTTTCCCACAAGGTAGCTCCAATACGGCTCTGCGTATCCTCGTACTGAAACATCCTGCTCATTCCGGATTTCCAACGAATACCTCCATAAGCACTAGTCATGTTTGACACTGGTGCCCCTGCCGATGCAGCTTTGTACATATTAGTTTGCGTTACCAAATAGGCTGTTTGGTATCCACCCCAACTTTGCCCCTGCAGACCAATGTTTTGTTCATCAACAAAACCTTTTGCAATCATAGCCTTTGTTCCGCTCACAATGTAATTGTAGGCACTTTTTCCTGGATAACCAACTTCATATCGGATATTAGGCATAAAAACCAGGTATTCATTGCTAGTATAAAAAATTGGATTGATGGTTGACCTGCTTGGTTTTGGATAATAATGATCAAATAACCCATCTGACTTTAAACGATAGAAGTAAACTATCATTGGATACTTTTTGTTTGGATCAAAATTTTCAGGTTTATAAAGCAAGCCTTCCTCTACCTTGCCATCAAATGTTTTCCATTTAACCAATTCTACCGTTGCCCAGTTGTATTTTTCTTGTTGCGGGTTAACATAGGAGATTTTAAGTGGTTCTTTCAATCCCATATCAGAATACCATAAATCTGGAAATTCTTTTACCGAACTTTTCCTCCAAACTAGTTTATTCGCTTGTTTTGCCTTAATTGGTGGGAAAAATTTAAAATTATCAAGAACCAGTTTTTTTAATGTAAAGTTTTTGCCCCAACTTAAAGTATAATATCCACTTTGCTTTGTCTGGTCATCAAAAGCCATTAAAAAAATGCTTTTTGAAATATCAATGTAGGTAAGATCTTTATCCAGACTAGCATACCTAAACTGTTTATGAGTTCTTCTGCCTGTTTCGTTGGTTATTGTTGTCGGTGATTCTTTTCCAAGTGGATCTATCTTCCAAATATCGTACTTATCATAAACTAAAAAGTACTTATCATCTTTTGTCCAGCCGGCATACCCATAAGATGGGATTTCGGTTGGGTAATCATATTCTTCGTCAAAAAAGTTGACCTTTAAAGAAGAGGTTAGATTGGTTACTTTAAACGTTTTTGTATGTTTTGCAAACCATGCTTTTTTAACCTTGTCGAACCAAAAAACATAGTTTCCAAAGGGCGAAATATCAGTTTCGGCTGTAGTTTTTTCTAACACAATTCGTTTATTGCCTGTATTAACATCAACTACATAATAGTCTTTGCGCCATGGATATTGCCATGATTTTTCAGCCTGAAAATCCTTGTCGGCAGCCCCCAAAGCAATGCTTGAATTACCATGCAACAAGGTTGTAACATTAGAAATCCGCTCACTTGCCAACCTAGCAACTGTTTTATTATGTGGATGATACACTGTTAAATAAGTACGCCTCAATTCTTTTTTCAGCTCGACCAATTGCTGCGTTTGAAGCAAAGGATCGGTCCATGACCAAACATCAACTTTAACCTTTTCTTCGTCCAGCAGCGTATCCTTTTTTTCAGGTTCCGGCATTAACGCAGTTCCAAAGTACATTTTCGAATCATCCCGTGAAAACCAAATACTTCCGTTTTCGCTAACCACCCAATCTTTTGGCATTTTTAATGAGTTGGTATCTACAACTATTTCGCTTGAAATTTGTTTATCAGAAGCCCAGTAGCGTAAACTATAAATTTTTGTTTTTGTACTATCAGCCGAAAAAATAAAAGAGCTCTGCGTTCCCGAGTTATCAACAGTAACTTTCTTTGCCAATCCTTGTTGGTCAAATATTTTTTGAATATCCTCTTTTTCTGTGTCAAAGACACTCACTTTAGAGCTTAAAATGCTATCTGCATCTACCTGTATAAACCCAATTAATTTTCCATTTCGCGAAACTGAAAATTCTGAAACATTTTTAAACCTGTATTCGGCACCTTTTAACGGGTTAATAATTACCAAATCATAAACCTCCGGGGCATCCTTAACCTTTTTCTTGCCTTTCTTTTCGGCTTTTTTGTCACCTTTTTCTTCTACTTTTAAAGTATGAGTATATGCCATCCATTCCGAACCCTCTTCAGGAATGGTGAAGGATTTCAATTCACTTATTGCAATCAACTTACCAGTTTTAAACACCCATATTTTTAGTGAATCTTTCGGCATTTTATCTTTTTTTACTTTTTTCAGTTTCAATTGCCTGATTGAATCAGCTTGCGGAACCACTTTAAAAGCAAGGTATTTTGAAGTAGGCGAAAAAACGGCCTTTTCACCTCGATCAAACATCTTTTTCACCAACCTTTCCGGATTCATTACAACCAGTTCGCCATCCCCTTTATAAGGGTTTATTTCGTAAGTGACCCATTTACCATCATTTGTTATCGAATAACCATTAATCACCTTCCATCCATCATACACCGAAAAGTCTAAGGGTACTTTTTGCTGCGCAAATACATAGCCCGCCAGAAAAACATGGAACAATAGTATACAGAAATATTTTTTCATAACTTAAAATTTTCAAAAACAGATTACAACAAACTAAATATCAACAACTTACAATTCCTTCCGCTTGTAAAATTGCTAGCACAATTGTTTTTATTAAATATTTGCTTATCTGTACTAAATCGAAAATTAGGCCAAACTTTTTCCATTTATTAAGAAATCGGTAATAGAAACCCGATCCACAGCCAACAAAACACTGAACAACAAGACTTTACACAGGAACACCGAACACATGAATAAGTTTTAATTATTATAACAGATAATAGCATAACTTCTGAATCCAACTTTATTTTCAATTTTTTTTCACTTAAACACCCATTTTGTAAACAGCTCGTGACTGAAATGAGGTCTGGATATTAAGTTTAAATCGTTTTTTTTAGTATTTTTGATGAATATATAGTTTACTTTACATATTTTTGAAGATTAAAGCAAACTTTAAGATTTCACCATGAATAAAATTAGAATTATTGCATTAAGTATTTCGTTGATAATCATTGCAAACACAACTTTGCATGCAAAAATCAATTATCCTGAAAACAATAGTCTTTCTGAGCTTTTTTCGGTAAACGACTTATCGAAAAAAAAATACTATGAGGATATTTTTAATAAAGCTGAACGCAAACATTTAAAAAAAGCTGAAAAATATCTTCTGGCTGCAGAAAAATACATGGATCAGTATGATGCAGATCAACGCAAAATTGAAAAGCTTTACACCATAGCAGAGGCTACCAGCAGTCAAAAAAGCAGAGAAAAATCGTTAAAAAAAGCACGAAAGCTTGAGATAAAGGCCCTAAAAAAGGGGATGAAAGCAATCCGCTATTATAAAAAAGGAACGAATATAAAAAAGAAAATATACAGCACAGCCATTAACCGTATTCGACTTAATGATAATTCGAAAAACGCAAAACTTGGCAGAAATATAGAGCTTGAAGCTAAAAATATTTATGAAACTGCTGAGAAAAAAGAAAGAACAGCCCCACAGCATGACGACCAGCTAAAATTCAATGTTTTTCGCGAAGCAAATAGCATGACTCTGAGAGCACTAAGCATGCAAGAAACAGCAATTGGGTTATACAAAAACGATGAATCAGTAAAAGTTGATGACATTAACATCCCTACAATAGATGATAACAACAACATTACTGATAGTGTTAAAATAATTATTAATCCTGACTCGGTATTATTCCCGGTTTATCCGGAACAATACAATCCTTTAACAGACCCCAATCTGTATCGTTCAAAGGCTAATATTATTTACCCTCGTCTGAATTTAAGTAACCAGGACATGAACATGATTAGGGAAGCTAGTCGTGAAAATCAAAAGGCCAACAATTTACTTAAACAAGTTGATAACGATTATTTAATTGTTGATTCTTTAAATTATGTGGCTGACCGAACTGAAGATTTTTACCAGCGTGACAAATTAAGGACTAGAGCGGTTGAAAAAGAAAGTAGTGCTTTTTATAAATTAATTAAAGCAACAAA
>JBNKJW010000272.1:0-9239 GCA_050291445.1 Bacteroidales bacterium
CGCACTACGTTTGCTATTTCTGGTAATTTCTTTTAATAATTCAATTTCTGAGGCAGTTAATGTTACCTTGTATTTTTTCATGTTTTTTCCTCAAAGATATATTTTTTTACCAGAAGTATCACACTTGACATGACACTAGTGCTAAGATAATGCTCATTTGACGCTCAAAGTTCCTTCATTCGTAGAGCTTTTAGGTCAACAAGGGCTTTGAACATTCGATAGACGTCTGGAACAAGGCCTCTAATACCCTGCTCAACCTCTGTTTCTGTACGCTACCCTGAGTGGAGTAGAAGGTTCAGTCTTTCCCCTTCTGCTCTTTTTCATAAGCATCCACAATGTGTTTTACCAATCGGTGCCTTATAACATCTGCCGAATCATAGTTAATAATGGAAACTCCTTCAATATTTTTAAGTATTTTCTTTGATTGCAATAAACCAGAATCTCTTTTATTGGGTAAATCAATTTGGGTGATATCGCCTGTAACAATAAACTTAGCATGTTCGCCCATTCTGGTCAGGAACATTTTTAACTGGTTAAGCGATGCGTTTTGGGCCTCATCTAAAATAACTACAGCGTCTCCAAGCGTTCTGCCGCGCATAAAAGCAAGTGGTGCAATTTGTATGAGCCCTTTTTGCATGTATTCGTCCAGTTTGCGCGAAGGCAGCATATCATTTAGTGCATCATAGAGTGCCTGCAAGTATGGGTCTAGCTTTTCTTTCATGTCACCAGGCAAAAATCCCAGCTTTTCGCCTGCCTCAACTGCCGGACGGCTTAAAATAATCCGTTTCACCTCTTTGTTCTTCAATGCTCTCACAGCCAGAGCAATAGCAAGATAGGTTTTTCCCGTTCCGGCAGGGCCAATGGCAAAAATCAGGTCATTTTTGCGGTAACTTTTCACCATTTCCTGTTGGTGCTTTGTGCGTGCCTTTATTGGTTTCCCCGCATTACCATAAATAAGGATGGTATCATCAGCTTGGGTAATGTGCGAATTGTTGTCGCTTGAGAATATGTCTGAAATATTATCTTCGGTTAAGTTGTGAAAACGATTGTAATAAGCAACAAGGGTTTCAATTTTTTCTTCAAAACCAGCCACTTTTTCAGCTTCACCAATTACCTTAATTTCGTGTCCACGGGCTATTATTTTAAGTTTTGGAAAGTACGATTTTATTTTTTCGAGTTTTAGATTGTTTACACCATAAAGGTTGATTGGATCAATCTCCTCCAAATAGATTAGTTTTTCAATCATATTTTGCAAAGAATATATTACATTTGTCTTTGCAAATTTAACAGAAATCACGGGATTATCATAGCCCTTTGTAAAATCAAAAAAAGTATTGCCACCCCTGGATGAATTTTATTACTCTTATATCCGATTGGAATTCAGCCGATTACTACATTGGCGCAATCAAAGGGCGTATTTTGAGCCAGGCACCACAAGCCGTAGTTGTTGATGTTAATCACCAGGTTGCTAGTTTCAATATCAGCCAGGCGGCTTTTGTTTTAAAATATTCTTATTCTAATTTCCCCAAGGGAAGTATCCATCTGGTAGCTGTTAACAGCGAAGCTGCACGCGATAAGCCAATTATTACTGTAAAATACAACGACCATTATTTTATTGGTGCTGATAACGGAATGTTCCACCTATTTATGGAAGGGCCGCCCGAGGCAATTATTGAACTCTCAGGAAATGAAAGTTCTGGCAGTTTTCCGGAGTTGGATGTTTTTGCCAATGCTGCGGCTAAGTTAGCCATTGGTGAGGCAATTGAAACCTTAGGTGCAAGGAGAGAGAAGCTGTTTAAGCGCTTGCCGCTTCTTGCTGCTATTGAAGAATCGGTAATTGTTGGGCAGGTGGTTTACATTGATTCCTACCAAAACGTAATTACCAATGTAACCAAAGAGCTTTTTGAACAAGTTGGCAAAGGCCGGCCTTTTAATATTTATGTGCAAAGCAGGGGCAATAAAATAACTTCGATTAATCAGTCCTATAACCAAACCAGTGAAGGCGAGCTACTTGCCATTTTTAATTCGACCAATCAACTTGAAATTGCTATCAGAAACGGGAAAGTTGCGGAACTTCTGAACCTGAATTCCAGCTCAAGCATTCGCATTGTTTTTGATGACAAAAAGGAGGATGGAGAGAAGGTGCAGGGGACGCTTTTTTAAAAGAGACCAAGGTTGAGGCTGAGATCTAGCAACAAGAAACCGGCAGTCAGCATCTTTAACAAATTTTTAATCATTTCTTATTTTATGTTTTTACTTTTGTGCTTCAATAAAAGAATACCGTTATGGATAGCAAATTAAAGGCATTTGGCAGGTTGTTGGAAATTATGGACGAACTACGGGAGAAATGCCCGTGGGACAGGGAGCAAACCCTTGAAAGTTTAAAAACCATGACCATTGAAGAGGTTTATGAGCTAGCTGACGCGATTGATCGGAAAGATTTGCAGGATGTAAAGAAAGAATTAGGAGATTTGATGCTCCATTTGGTTTTTTATTCAAAAATTGGAAGTGAAAAAAAGGCCTTTGATATTGAGGATGTATTAACAGGAATTGCTGAAAAGCTGATTTACAGGCACCCTCATGTGTTTTCAAATGTTGAGGCAAATAATCCTGATGAAGTTGCCGAAAACTGGGAAGAATTAAAACTTAAAGAAAAGGATGGGAACCGGACTGTTTTAGGTGGAATTCCAACATCATTGCCTGCACTGGTGAAAGCCAACCGTATTCAGCAAAAAGTACGTGGTGTAGGCTTTGACTGGGAAGTGCGTGAACAGGTTTGGGATAAAATCACCGAAGAATTGAACGAGCTAAAAGACGAAATTGAGGCACAGGATGAGGATAAAATGGAAGCTGAGTTTGGCGATTTATTGTTTTCGGTTATTAATGCAGCCCGTTTGTACGGCATCAATCCTGAAAATGCCCTGGAACGTACCAATCGAAAATTTATAAAACGCTTCAACTACCTTGAAAGCCAGACGATTAAGAAAGGCCGATCGCTGAAAGACATGAGTTTGGAAGAAATGGAAAAAATTTGGCAGGCTGGAAAAAAAGTAACCGGTTGACAACCTCGTGTTGATTTATAGAGAACTAATGTTTAATTAAAAAAAAAGAACAATGCTTAGAAAAAAAAATTTTTTAGTAATGTTTGTTTGTGTATTTGGTGCATTTAGTTTAAGTGCCCAGGAACTAACCAATGCGAACGCAAAAAAAACCATAAAAACAATCTGGACTGTTTATCAGACATGGCAAAATCGAAGTCGCGGATTTATAGAGCCAGCTGAGTATATCAAAGAAAAGGGCACGGATAAAATTATTGGCAGGAAATTTTTATCCTACACCCCAAGAAGCAATTATATGACTATCACATTAAAATCCAATGCTGGTAAAATCACGGAAGCCGAGTTTATTGGTGGTTCAGGAGGCCCCAAGGTAGAACTTGACTGGACAAATGGAAGGATTTCAAGGGTGAAAATTGCTTATTTGTATAATTGTGAATACAAAATTGAATATGATGCTAATGGCAATATCAGTAAATTAGACCAGGGTAAGCCAGGAAAGTACAACTTATGGGCCGAAGTTGAATTTGATGGCGATAAAATTTCAAAAGTAATTAGTTATGCCAGTAAAAGCAAAAAACCAACCATTGAATCAATTGTAGAATACAAGTACGACGCAAACAAAACTACTTTAACAGGGAAGAAGTATAAACTAGGCAAATCTGCAACACCTAAAAACATGACCTCTGAAGCTTCTACCGTATATACAAAAAAGTCCACAAATCATCTTGTATTAGAATCAAAAATTCGTGGTAAAGTTGAGTACGTTTTTAATAGTGATGGTGAACTTGAAAAAGAAATTGAAGATAGAAATGGGATAAGGGAAGAGGAGACCAATTTTTATAAAGATGGAAAGCGGTTTAAAACGGAGACAATCATTACTAAAAATGGAGAATATACCGGAAAAGAGATATCCATTCTATTTTCACTTGAAAATCAACCGTCAACAGCCCCGGTTTTTGATTGGAAAAAAGGCCACTATAAATTTAATGAGATAAATGATTTAATCTTTGAATCAAACGGAACCAAATACCGAAAAAAGATAAATGGAGTATGGGGTCCCTGGAAATTTCATGAGTATTAATTAAGAAATTGGAGATTCGAAATTTGAACTTCGTTACAAATCAAAAGAGACTGAAAAATAAACTGAGTGATTTGTCACAGGTCATTTGTCAAGTTTCAAAACAAACAATATCCCTTCGACAGGCTCAGGGTCCAAGTTTTGGTCCCTGAGCCTGTCGAAGGGTGCATCTTTATTTCCTTGGTGCCCCGCAAGAACTACATTTTCTAAAATCGTGTTTGTTTTTTGTTCCGCAATATTCACATTTTACATCTGCAACAGCCTCTTCAGCCTTTTTCTTATCGTCTGCTATTTTTTGATCTTTTTTGATCTTCTCATCCTTAATTGACTTGTTTTCATTGTTGATTTTATTAATGATGATTTCAACTTCTTTATACGCATCATTTAAAGCTACCCAAGCCTGGTCAATTTTGCCAGCAGCATCTTCTTCTGTAAATTCGTCCGAAGTCATGTAAAGAACCTTATCTGCCTTTTTTAAGGCTTTTTCAACGGTGTATTTTGCATCATCAACCCTTGATTCTAATTTGTAATCAGGAGTTTTCATTCTAAGCATGCTCTCTTTTTTCGATTTTAAGCTCGAAATTTTGCTTTTCATATTCCTCAGGTTGCCCATTGTACCTCTTTCAAGAACATCATTGGCAGCCACCATTTTATCAAGCTTTTGTTCTTCGTTGCTAATGCCCTGGGCTTCCTCCCAGATCTTTTTTGCTGCTTCAATTTTCTTGTCAATAAGTGGTGTGAAAACAGGAAAGTCGCTTTTTAATTGAGCCATTGCATCCAGGTTTTTTTGCCAACCTTCGTTTTCCGATTCAAGTGTTGGCCCACAGGCATTTATAGCAAACAGCGTAATTAGCAGGATTGTAAATAGTTTTTTCATAGTGATTTTTTTATTAGTTAATAAATACCAATTTACATATTTTTTTTGAAACTATTTCTTACTGATAGAGAATGGTTGCAGAAATTGGTTTCAATTCAATTTTGCCTGTATAGGTTTTTGTGTTTTTCGAAAAATTGTAGTCAATTAGTGCCGGAACCCATTCACCATCAGGCAACTCGAATTCTTTTTTGTTTTTGGAGCCATTGTAAATAACCAAAATGTTTCCCCACTCATCGCCATTTGCATTTTCTTTAATTTGATAGGCGACTAACTGTTCCGTTTTGGTGTTAAAGAACTCAATGTGTTTTTGAATTTCCTCATTCGTTTGCATCCTAAAAGCCGGGTGTGCTTTTCTAAACCTTACCAACTCCTTGTAATAATTAAATAATTCCAGGTTTTCGGTTTTCCAGTCCCAGTTTATCTGGTTAATGCTGTCTGGTTTATCAAAAGAGTTATGTTCACCACCTTTTGTTCTTTTTAGTTCCACACCGGCATGTAAAAAAGCCATTCCTTGCGATGTAAAAACTATTGTATTGGCAAGCTTGTGCATTTTTATCAAATCTTCTTCACTTGCTTTGGGTTGGGATATTTTTAGTTTATCGTACAAGGTATTGTTATCGTGGCACGAAACATAGTTAATAATGCTTGCAGGGTTAGTTGTGTATGCTTTTTTAGCATAATAACCTTTCGAATAGTCTACCTGGGGGTGTTCGCCAGATGCTACTACACCAATTTTTATGGTTTCGTCCATTTCGGTTGAGCCATTTACAAAGCCAGTGCTTGCTTCATCAAATACATTCCCTTTTATTCCATCGCGAATGTCATCGCTAAACACAGCAATATCTTTTAGTTTGTAGGCATGCATTTTTAAGGCGCGTTGTTCTTCAGGTAATGGGCTGTCGCCTGCGGTCCAGCCTTCGCCATACACAATAATACTTGGGTCAATCTCTTTTAGTTTCGCTGCAACCTGGTTCATGGTTTCAATATCATGAATAGCCATTAAATCAAACCTAAAACCATCAACATGGTATTCTTTTGCCCAGTATTTAACCGATTCAACAATAAAATTCCGCACCATCACTCTATCCGAAGCAGTTTCGTTGCCACAGGCAGAGGCATTACTGTATTTCGCATCATCCCACTGACGGTAATAATAACCAGGTACCAATTGGTCAAAGTTGGATTCGTGTGTAAAACCTGTATGGTTATAAACCACATCCATTACCACCCCGATTCCTTTTTTGTGCAGGGCTTGTACCATTTGTTTGAATTCCCTGATACGCACCTTTCCATCTTCGGGATTGGTAGAATAGGAACCCTCAGGAACATTGTAGTTTTGCGGATCGTAGCCCCAATTAAACTGGTTTTTTTCTAATTTTGATTCGTCAATACTCCTGAAATCAAAACAGGGGAGGAGGTGTACGTGGGTAACCCCTAATTCTGCAATGTGGTCAATACCAGTTGATAAGCCAGCCTTGTTTTTGCTTCCTTCTTCAGTAAAAGCAAGGTATTTGCCCTTGTTTTTAATACCAGCGCTTACATGTGTGGATAAATCCCTGATGTGCAACTCATAAATAATGGCATCCGTAGGGCTCTCAAATGCAGGACTTTGGTCTTTGTCCCAACCATTGGGATTGGTTTCTTGCAAATCGATAATCATCCCCCTTTTGCCATTGACCCCAACAGCTTTGGCATAAGGACCAGCATTTTCCTGGTTCCACTTGTTATTGAACTTTGCCTGAAAAGTGTAATATTTGTCTTTGTAGTCTCCTTTTAGCTCAATTTCCCAAACGCCACTGTCAGTATCTTTGCATTCATGTTCTTCAATTAAATCATCTCCAAGCGAGTTTTTGTATATTTTTAGTTTGACCGCTTCGGCCATCGGCGACCAAAGTTTAATCACTGTTTTGTCTTTGGTGTAGGTTACACCTAAATCATCCCCCAGGTAAACCGGGTAATCTTTATATTGTGTTTTCTTCTTTTTATTACCACATGCAAAAAGAAACACAGCAGCAAAAACTACTAGTGCAATTAAGATTTTATCCATAACTTTCATTTTTATCGAAAAAATGCCCCAAAATAATTGAGGCATTGAAAATATATTAAAGTGTTTAATTTGTCTTACTTTTTAAGCTTTTTAAGCATGTCAACCATCTCTTTTTGAGGAAAAAGATCTGATTTATCAAATCTGAAAGAGGTATGGCTCCAGATTCCGGGTTTGTTTATAAGCGCATTTTTTGATACATCCCACATATCAGCATTGTAATCCAGTGGAATGTTGTACCTGTCGCCCCAGTACAAAAGCAGTTCTTTCAAGGTTTCAATTTGTGCAGGAGTGTAACTGTCAAAGTAGTTATATCCTCGGTAGCCCTCTTTAAAATAAGTTGGTTTTACATCTTTTTCTTTGTATTCACCACCATAACAATTGTAAAGCTTTCCATCAATCATTTTTAAACCTCCCCACGAGATAATTTCCACGCCAATAGAGGGCCTGCTGCAATTACGGTATTCGAGGTTATATTTTCCAAACGATTTGGCCATGCTTCTTTTTCCACCAACATGGCCACCCCAGTACCTGCTCGAAAATAGCTGGTAAGGAATTCCTGCTTTGTCAATAATAATGCAGGTTGCAATTCGTTGTGGCCTGCCAGCCCAAAACGAAGCAACTGCCTTTGCAGACCCACCCGATACGGTGTGGTGCAAAACTATCTGCGTTTTCTCATACTCTTTTCTTATGTATTGGTCTTTTGGAAAATCCAGCTGAACAATTTTGTCAAGTATACTCATAGTGGTTACAGTTAGTTGTTTTAAAAATGTTTATTATCAGTATGTTAACATTGATGCATACCAAAGATACAAAATTAACTTTAAGAATTTACTTTTTTTGATAAGCTGAGCAGCGTTAAGTCAGATTTGATATTTCTGGCAATTAGGGGCTTTGCTGTTCATTGTTTAATTCCTTTGTGATTCTTTTTAACCACGAAGTGGTAGAACCATGAATAGCCACGGATGGAAACCCGTGGTTGAGAAAAGGATTTAAGGACCAACCCTAAAAAGGTTGAACTTTAAACCCGGTTGCCCTGCTGTAAAGTCTTACTACTTTTTGAGTGATTAAGTAGCATCCTTTTAGCACAAAAAGGCCTATCTTAGCGAAGTTTTAATTTTGAATGAATACAGAAGAAAACAATACAAAAAAAGGACTTGTATTTACTATCCAGGCCTTTCTGTTTTGGGGAGTGTTGCCAATATTTTGGAAATTACTCAGTCATGTGCCATCGGAGGAAGTGCTGGCCCATCGGATTTTTTGGGCGTTTGTTTTTATTATTCTCCTACTTTGGGTTAACAAAAAGCTAAAAATTAAAGCCCTGTTTAAAAACCAAAAGCTGCTTGCATCATTAGTAATAACATCTGTTTTAATTGGGATTAACTGGGGACTTTTTGTTTATGCAGTTAATACAAACCAAATTCTGGAAGCTAGTTTTGGCTATTTTATCAACCCCCTGGTAAGCGTTTTGCTGGGAATTACCATTCTGAAAGAAAAATTAAGCCCTTTAAAAATTGCAGCACTGCTTTTGGCTGTTTGTGCAGTAATTTACATGACCATTGATTTTGGTAAATTGCCCTGGATTTCCTTAGGCCTGGCATTTGCTTTTGGACTATACGGACTGTTGAAAAAAACTGCCCCCATTAGTTCCTTGCAAGGATTGGCAATAGAAACCCTTTTCCTGGCTCCCTTTTGCCTGAGTTTTATTATTTACAAAATGATTAGTGGAACCGGCATGTTGTTCACGCATTCGTTTTATACAGATATATTGTTTGTTTCTTCAGGGGTAGTTACTGTGCTGCCTTTGTTTTGGTTTGCAAAAGGGGCCAAACGAATTCCGCTTTCTACAGTGGGCATTTTACAGTATATAACCCCAAGTATTATGCTGCTTTTAGGGGTGTTTATTTACGGTGAAGAGTTTGGGGCAACCCGCTTAATCAGCTTTAGCATTATTTGGGTAGCTTTGGCTATTTACACCTATTCTTTGTTGGCAGATAGAAGGAAAAAACAGCTAAAAGTGTTGTAGTTTCTTTTACCAGGAAAGCTGTACCGTAAACAGGCTCAGTGCTGTGCATCATTTTCTAGGGTCATTTCATAAAGTTGAGGACTTAGATTTTTAAGCATATATTTTAGCTACTCTAAAAAGAAAGAAAGCCATATCAGTAACTCCTCTTTGGGTAG
>JBNKJW010000273.1:0-45121 GCA_050291445.1 Bacteroidales bacterium
AGCTATTTTTAAAGGCGGGTGTCTTATTGGCTAACCATAACAACAACAGGCCACTAGCTATTACAACCGGGTTTCCATTTTCAACTTATCAGGTGTATAAAGATATTGCCAAGCAAATGATTGAAAACCTAGGCACTATTGAATATAATCCAGGAACATACACCAACAGAGAAAAAACAAAAATTAATGCCAACATAAGCCAGGTAGAAATTTTACCTGAAATGATTGGTAATATTATTGCCTTGCGCGTAGGTGAAGCTCAGGCCGAAGGCAACTTTTTTGTAGTTAGTCTTGGTTTTGGAACCTGCGAAGCCGTTTTAAGCACCGAAAACGGAATTGTACACCGTACTGCTTTGAGTATTAACGGAATGCAATACGCAGTTGATTTATTTATGCGTTCATTGGCTACCAAATATTACTTGGGCCTAAAAACAGAAAAACAACTGGATGTATCGTTCCGAAACGATCACATTTTTCTTGACCGTCAAAAAGTAAATATTGTAGACCTTAGAAAAAGAATTCTTGAAAGATATTATAAAGACATCATCTCAACTGGCTTGCGTAGATCATTTAGCGATACCGATTTTGAGCGAGCTAATAAAATCTTTTTAACTGGTGGCGGTGCCCTATTCCCCGAATTAGTTGAACAATTTGAAAATGAATTCAAACAAATTGCTACTGTTGAAGTAGTTAAAAACCCATTAACGCTAACTAGTGAGGGTTACAGCTTAAACTCTGTGATGTTAACTGGTGGCGACAAATCTACTGCTATTGGACTGGATGTGGGAAATGCAAACACTGTGCTGACTCAATATGAGAATGAAAGTGTATTTGATACCCCAGAAGAAAAGGAGGAAAAAATTGAAGTTCCTAAAGTAGAAGAAAAGGTTGAAGTAAAGGAAGAGGCTAAGGTTGAGGAAGAAGCTTTGATTGAAGAAAAAAATGAAGTTTCGGAAACTGTTGTGGAAGTTGTAGAGGAAGAGGCCGAGGCTGAAGTTAAGGAAGAAATTAAGACTGAACCAGAGACAAAAGTTGAAGGAAAAATTGAAGTTCCTGAAACAAAAGAGGAAGTTAAAGTTGAGGAAGAGGAAAATGCAGCTGATAGAATCCTGAAAAAAGTTGAAGAAAAAAAAGAAGAAATAGAGGAGGAAGTTGCTGAAACTAAGGAAACTAAACCAGAAAAAATAATTGCCGAAAAGGTAATTGATGTGGTTGATGAAATAGTAAAAAACGTAAGCAAACCAAAAGAAGAGGAGTATGAAGGTTTGGTAATAGAAGAAGAAAAAGAAGAAATTGTGGAAGAGGAGGTTGATGAAGTGGATGCTTATGAAAAAAAACTTGCAGAATTATCAGAAGAAGAAAAAGAAATTTTGTACAAAGAGGTAAACCCAGCCAAAGGAGTAAAAACAGAAGTTGAGGAAGAAAAAATAGAGAAGGAAGACATTTCTGGTGATAAAACAAGTACAAAAGGTAGTTTTGATGATTATGAGCCCGATTTTTCATAGCATTTGCCAATGCGTATGATAAAACACTGACACTCTGATTGAAGAAATTGGGCTTTGTTTTGTATTTCAATTCGACAGCCGCCACTAAAATGGCGGCTTTTCTTTTGTAACATCATAGCTTTACAAAACAGTTTCTTAAAAGGTTAAATTATTTACAAAGCTATATATATCAATTATTTAATAATGAAAAAATATTCTTCAATATTAAATTTTCAATTCGCTATGTTTCAATTCAAATACACCAATTTACAAGATACAATTAACAACCTGTTAATAAAATCACCGTTATAAAACTTTGTTTTTGTTACAATTGTTGCTAAAATTGCGATATGGATACAATTATTGCATGGCTGGAAAGGAACATGGGGGCTTGTTTTTATAAAAAATATTTTGGGATTGATTGCCCGGGGTGTGGCATGCAAAGAGCCTTTGTTGAGCTACTAAAAGGAAATTTTATAGAGAGCCTGAAATTGTACCCAGCCCTACTGCCAACAATCGGCATGTTTGCTTTTTTAATCTTACATTTAATCTTTAAATTTGAAAAAGGTGGGATATATCTAAAATATTTTTTTATTTTTACTGTATCAATTATTGTTATTAACTATATTTTTAAGCAACTCTATTTAGGAATTCATTAAAATCATTACTATGGAAGAAACTCAAACTGTACAAAATCCCCAAGGCGGGCAAGTTAATTTACCAAATGCAACAGGTATTCTTGTTTTAGGTATTGTATCAATTGCACTTTGCTGGTGTTATGGTATCATAGGTATTGCATCAGGAATTATTGCTTTGGTAATGGCTGGAAAAGCAAAAGCTTTGTATGAAGCAAATCCGGAAGGATATACCCTATCCTCTTTTAATAACCTTAAAGCAGGAAGAATTTGTGCAATAATAGGAACAATATTGTCGGCTTTAACACTTGTATATGTCATTATTGTTTTTGCAATATACGGAGCAGCATTAACACAGCTTCCATGGGAATCTATGGGATATTAAAACTGATTAAAACGCAATAAAAAAGGAGCTCAAAAGCTCCTTTTTTAGTATCTAATATGCTCATATAGTTTTCAAAAGCTTTTTATATTATTACCCAAGGACTTAATTAATCGTAATTAGCCACACTATAGGGCACAATTAACAAAAATCATTAAATAATTTATTATGGAAAATCAAACTTTTCAAAATCAGCAACCCTTCAATACACAAATTAGCATACCTAACTCTGTGGCTGTTTTGGTATTGGGTATTGTATCAATTGCCCTATGCTGGTGTTATGGCATTATCGGACTGGCTAGCGGAATTGTAGCATTAATTTTAGCACAAAAGGCAAAAGTCTTATATGAGGAAGATCCTGATAGTTACACACTTGCATCATTCAATAATTTAAAAGCTGGAAGAATTTGCGCAATTATTGGAACTATTTTATCTGGAATTTATGTAGTGGTTGTTATAGTATACATCTTGTTTATTGGAGCAGCACTCACATCCCTTCCATGGGAGCAATTTTAAACTATTTTTAATCGAAAAGGAGCTTATTTCCTTTTCGATAACCTTTTTCAATATTGAATACATCTATGAACCAGCAAATAGTAATTAATAAACCTGAACAATACCAAATTCCCCTTCCTAATTCTACAGCCGTGCTGGTTTTGGGTATTGTCTCTATTGTATTGTGCTGTGCCTATGGTATTATTGGCCTTGCAAACGGAATTGTGGCACTGGTTTTATCAAATAAAGGGAAAAAAATGTACGAGGAAAACCCAGATCTTTATACACTTGCATCGTACAATAATCTTAAAGCTGGTAGGGTTTGTGCCATTGTTGGCATCTGCTTGTCCTCCTTAACCATACTGTTTTTTATTGCCTATTTTACAATTATAATTGCTTATATTGGGATGATTTTTGCGTTTCTGGGCTTTGCTGCACAAGGGTTATAGAAATACCCCCTTCACTATCAATTGCGATATACTTTAAATTAATTACTTTTGGTGTGAACAAATCCTTCAATTTTTTATAGTTGGAGTTGAAAACTGGAAGATTAAAACTTATTGTTAATTTGCCAGCAACAAATGACTACTTTCTAATAAACTAATGCCTTAAATTATGACCCTTATTCAATTAGAATATGTTATTGCACTTAACAAATACCGCCATTTTGTTACAGCAGCAGAAAAATGCTTTGTTACCCAGCCCACTTTAAGTATGCAAATACAAAAACTTGAAGATGAACTGGGAGTCATAATTTTTGACAGGAGCCGCCAACCTGTTGAACCAACCCCACTTGGTGAAAAAATCATTTCGCAGGCAAAATCGATTATCGAAGCCTCAAAAAAAATTCCTGAAATGATTGAGGAAATAAAAGGTGAAGTAAAAGGTGAATTACGAATTGGGATCATACCTACCATTGCCCCCTACCTGGTGCCATTATTTATTACACAAACACTTAATGAATATCCAGAACTGCAAATACAAATTGAAGAATTAATGACCGATCAAGTGGTCACTAAACTTAATGATAATGAGCTGGATATGGGCATAATTGCTACTCCTCTTCAGGTCTCCGGAATAAGAGAAATTCCTTTGTATTATGAACCTTTTTTAGTTTATGCTTCGGAAAAACACCAATTATTTGGAAAAAAAAGAATAAACCCGGCTGATTTAAGTATTGATGATATTTGGTTGTTAAATGAAGGACACTGTTTTAGCAGTCATTCAATTAACCTTTGCGGAGTGAACAAAATTCATACACAATCGTTGGCACTAAATTACCGGAGCGGTTCACTTGAATCGCTGGTAAAACTGGTTGAACAACAATATGGCTACACACTTCTGCCTTATTTAGCTATGCATGATATGGAAGACAAAAGAAAATTAATGATAAGGCAGTTTGATGAACCAATCCCATGCAGGGAAATTAGCATTGTGGTTAAAGAAACATTTTTAAAGGAACGAACCATTAAATTAATCAAATCTAAAATTGAGGAAAATGTTCCGAAAGATTTATTGAAACTGGGCGATAGGATGCTGGTGAGTTGGAAATAAAAAAAAGTCATTGATCCTAGCTTTTTTCACTTAATGACCAATGACAAATGGCTAATAACTTATAAATGAGAATATTTACTATCTAAACGCTATTAAATTTAACTGAATAACAGAAATAAAAGCGGAACAATTATTCCAAGTGCTGTCATCCAGGCTCCTCTTCCAGTAATACCTTTTTTGCCTTTTACCATTACCAGGCCGGTTATTGCCAAAATAATTAAAGCCCCTGCAAAAATATCCGAAAACCAGGTCCACCATTTTTGCGGATTGTAGTGCAAATAATTTACCTGGTAAAATAGCGGTCTTTTTCTTAAAAATTCGGCATAACCAGTACCTCTTTGCAGATCGACCATAACAGATGAACCACCAGACAGGAAAATTTTCAATTCCTGATCCGAAGGATAATAATGCTTTTTGTATTCATCTCTATCAGCAATTTCATCTAAAAGAAGTCCAATGTTTTCTTCTATCTGCTTAGATTTTCTTAGGTTAAGCGTAGTTTCAAACTCTACCACCTCAACAGAATAATTTGGGTTCCAGTCACTTAAATGGTTTAAGGCAATACCAGAAAGGGCATACACCAAGGTAGCCCCAAAAAAAAGATAGCCAAAATCGCGATGGATGATCCTACTCCACTTTCTGATTTGTTTCATTTAATACCAGGCTAATTTAGCTCTACAAACTCAAGTGAATAAAATGATAGGTGGTCAACACCTGCTACTTTCATCGAATCACGATATTCGGCAATGTGTTGTTTTTTTTGTTCAAATTGCTCTGTATTAGTCTGCCCTTCGCTATGGCTTTTTATGTTATCTTCCTCTTCTTGCATACAATAGGCTTCATCCACTCTAAACTCACGCACAATCCCGGTTACTGTAACTTCATTTCCCATTAGCGAATCATTAAACCTTTCTTCCGATTCTACATGTAAGTCGCCTTCATCATCAACAAGGAAAAGTCGTTTTCCACCATGTCGGCATACATGGTCAACAATACCTTTCACTTTTACAGTTTTATCAATATATTCGCCCGCTACAGCATCAAATTCACCAATTTTAATCATTGGGCTTTCATCAACCTTAGCAGTTTCAGTAGAATCACTGGTTTCGTTGGTTTCACCTTCAGAACCACATGCGGCTAATACTCCAATAAGTGCGAAAATAAATACATACTTTTTCATAACATTTTTCCTTTAAGTTTTTATTTATAATAATTCAGGTGTTAAGCTGCAAAAATAATTATATTCTTTAGTTTTTAAAGATTGAATATATAAAATTGAACCCACTAAAATAAAAAAGACTTTAGAAATAAAGTTCACAGACTGAATTTTTTAGAAATCAGCCACTTAGTTAGCTCGCTAATTTTTCGACCAAAAAAACAATTTGAAAATTAGAAATCTCTGTACATTAGATTTGGTCATATAAAGAATAAATATTATTTTTCGAACAGAAAAAATGTTCAAAAAATATGTTACAAGCAAAAATAGTAGGTGCAGGTCATTATTTGCCAGAAAAAGTGGTTACTAACCATGATCTGACAAAATTGATGGATACAAGTGATAAATGGATTAGAGAGCGATCTGGAATTGAAGAAAGAAGGTTTGCCACCTTTGGAATTGATACAGTTGCCAACATGGGCACTAAAGCGGCAAAAATAGCTTTAGAGCGTGCAGGGCTTCAACCCAACGATGTAGACTTTATCATTTTTGCCACGCTTAGTCCCGATTATTATTTCCCCGGGCCAGGAGTTACAGTTCAGCATGAACTTGGAATTGATACGGTTGGAGCTTTAGATGTCAGAAACCAATGTTCAGGTTTTATCTATGGCCTTTCGGTAGCAGACCAGTTTATAAAAACAGGAATGTATAAAACTATCTTACTGATAGGATCTGAAATACATAGCAATGGATTAGATTTAACAACCCGGGGAAGAGGTGTTAGCGTTTTATTTGGAGATGGTGCTGGTGCAGTAGTTTTACAGGCCGAAGAAGATCCTAATAAAGGAATTTTGTCTACGCACTTGCATTCGCAGGGTGAGTTTGCAGATGTATTGTGTGTGAGAGCCCCTGGAAACTTTAAAAAAGATAAATTCTACCAGGGAATGCTGGAGGATTATGAAATGATCACTCCGCAAATGGACGGACAGTTGGTGTTTAAAAACGCTGTAACAAGGTTTACTGAAGTAATTCAAGAAGCCTTGGTTGCCAATAACTATAAAAAAGAAGATATTGATATGCTTTTAACCCATCAGGCAAATTTGAGGATTAGCCAGTTTTTACAAAAAAAGCTTCAGCTACCCGATGAAAAAGTATATAACAATATTATGAAATACGGAAACACCACAGCTGCTACTATTCCAATTTTATTAAGTGAGTTGTGGGAACAAAAAAGGATTAAATCAAATGATTTATATATGCTGGCTGCTTTTGGTAGTGGCTTTACATGGGCCTCTGCTATAATTAGGTGGTAAAACCACCAGCTTTGCAAACTCAATTTTATTTAAATTTTGCCAAAGGTGTAGTTCTGAATATTACACCTTTTTTATTTTGTAAAAAGTTGAATTACACTTTTATTATATTTTAACACCTGAATATATATTTTTATCTTTGTTGTTCTTTACTAAAGCACAAAACATTGGTTGAAAAATGATATTGTTTTACTAATCAACATCAACTACAATTCAGAAATAAGTTTCTGAAAACCAATAAATTATCAGGCTTTAACTTTAACCATAATATTAACAACAAAGATTATGACAGTGAAAACATCAAAAATTATTTACACAAAAATTGATGAAGCCCCAGCTTTGGCTACATACTCCTTATTGCCTATTTTACAAGCCTTTACAAAATTTGCTGACGTTGAATTAGAGGCCAGGGACATTTCTTTAGCAGGAAGATTAATTTCTTATTTTCCTGAGTTTTTGACCGAAGAGCAGAAACAAAACGATGAATTAGCATATCTGGGTGAACTAGTAAAAAAATCTGAAGCAAATATTATAAAACTACCAAATATAAGTGCCTCAATCCCACAACTTAAAGCTGCTATTAAAGAGCTTCAAGAGCATGGCTACAAGCTACCAGATTACCCGGAAGAACCACAAAACGAAGAAGAGCAAAAAATACAGGCAAAATATGCCAAAGCATTAGGAAGTGCAGTTAACCCGGTTTTAAGAGAAGGAAATTCTGACAGAAGGGTAGCTAACTCTGTGAAAGAATTTGCAAAAAAGAACCCTAAAAAACTTGGGGAATGGCCATCAGACTCTAAAACACATGTTGCACATATGCATGGCAATGACTT
Source organism: Bacteroidales bacterium (assembly GCA_050291445.1). Classification (GTDB taxonomy): domain Bacteria; phylum Bacteroidota; class Bacteroidia; order Bacteroidales; family NBLH01; genus NBLH01. The sequence goes on from JBNKJW010000273.1 coordinate 7,850, forward strand.
TTATGCCAATGAAAAATCTTTCACAATGCCTGAGGCTGATGAAGTAAATATTGAATTTACCGATAGTAAGGGAAATAAAACGGTTTTGAAAGAAAAACTTGCCCTTCAAAAAGATGAAGTTATTGATGGTACTTTTATGAGTGCTGCTCATCTTAGAGATTTTATTGAAGCCGAATTGGAGGACACCAAAAGCAAGGGTTTATTGTTTTCGGTTCATTTAAAAGCAACTATGATGAAAATATCTGATCCGGTTATTTTCGGTCATTTTGTATCGGTTTATTACAAAGATGTTTTTGAAAAACATGCAACAACCTTAAATGAAATTGGAGTTAATCCCAACCTGGGGCTTGGTGATTTATATGCTAAACTGGTAAAATTACCCGCCAACAAAAAAGCTGAAATAGAAGCTGATATTAAGAATGTATACAATAACAGGCCCGGACTTGCAATGGTTGACTCCGACAGAGGTATTACGAACCTGCATGCCGGAAATGACATTATTATTGATGCCTCAATGCCGGTAGTAATAAGGGATTCTGGAAAAATGTGGAATGCCGAAGGCCAACTTCAGGACACCAAGGCAGTGATACCAGACACAAGCTATGCTGCTTTCTATCAGGAGGTTATTGACTATTGCCAAAAGAACGGTGCTTTTGATCCTTCCACCATGGGCAATGTTTCTAATGTTGGGCTAATGGCACAAAAAGCAGAAGAATACGGATCGCACGACAAAACTTTTGAAATTCCAGCTGATGGAATAGTTAGAATAGTAAGAAGCAATGGAGAGGTGATAATTGAGCACAATGTTGGCAAAGGGGATGTTTGGAGAGCATGCCAGGTAAAAGATCTTCCAATCCAGGATTGGGTAAAACTGGCTGTAAGTAGAGCCCGTGCAACTGGAGCCCCGGCTGTTTTTTGGTTGGACCAGAACAGGGCACACGATGCGCAGTTAATTGAAAAAGTAACTACTTACTTAAAAGACCATGATACCAACGGACTTGAAATTCATATTCTATCACCTGTTGAAGCCGTAAAATTTACATTGCCGAGATTAACCCAGGGAAAAGACACTATTTCGGTTACCGGTAATGTATTAAGGGATTATTTGACTGACTTATTTCCAATACTTGAACTGGGCACCAGTGCAAAAATGCTTTCGATAGTTCCATTGCTTGCCGGAGGCGGACTTTACGAAACCGGTGCAGGAGGATCAGCCCCAAAACATGTTCAGCAATTTAATAAAGAAGGACACCTTAGATGGGATTCGTTGGGTGAGTTTTTGGCACTTATGGTTTCGCTTGAAGACGTAAGCAATAAAAACAACAACACCAAGGCCAAAATACTGGCAAAAACGCTCGATCAAGCAATTGGAAAGTTCTTGGATAATAAAAAATCACCTTCGCGAAAAGTAAATGAGTTGGATACCAGAGGAAGTCATTTTTATCTGGCACTTTACTGGGCTGAGGCTTTAGCTGCTCAAACAGAAGATGCTGAATTAAAAGCTGTTTTCGAAAAAGTTGCTAAAGACCTTGGAGCTAACGAACAAGCAATTGCAAATGAACTACTTGAAGCACAAGGAAAGGTAATGGATATTGGTGGCTACTATCAGCCTGATGATGAGCTGGCATATAAAGTAATGAGACCTAGCGAAACATTAAATGCTATTATTGAGGCAATATAGATTGAGGATTTAAAAATCAAGGTTTTTTGATTTCATACTTTTGTCTTACATTATACATTTTAGAATATATAAACTAAAAAAAGAAACATCATGTTAACAGAAAAAGTTGAGAAAGCATTAAACGAACAAATTGAATTAGAGGGATATTCTTCGCAGTTATATTTAGCAATGGCTTCATGGGCTGAAAAAAACGGATATAATGGCTCAGCAGAGTTTTTGTTCATACATGCAGATGAAGAACGCATCCATATGCTTAAATTATTCCATTATATTAACGATAGAGATGGATATGCAATAGTACCTGCTTTGAAACAACCACCTTATGAATTTGATTCAATTAAAGCTGTTTTTCAGGAAATTTTAGATCATGAAAAGATGATTTCTGGTAAAATTAACGATCTAGTAGCTATATGTGTTGAGGAAAAGGACTTCACAACCCAAAATTTCCTACAATGGTATGTATCTGAACAAATTGAGGAAGAGAACCTTGCAAAGACCAATATGGATAAATTAAACCTATTGGGAGATGCAAAAGCAAATATGTATTTGTTTGATCAGGATATGGCTGCTCAAAGTCAAGCAAGCGGAACTGCTCCTGCAATGTAGTGTAAAAACATGAGGCTGTATCAAAACTAGATTTTGGTTAGAATTTAAAGGGGCAATCTTATCCCATATTCTTTTATCTTTGCAGCATGATTGAAATATGTGCTCTAGCCTCCGGTAGCAACGGAAATAGTTATTATATTGGAAATGAGAAAGAAGCAATACTCATAGATGTCGGTATTTACTACAAACGATTAAATGAGCGACTAACCGAAGCGGGTTTAGATAAATCAAAAATCAAAGCCATTTTTATCTCGCACGAGCATGCCGATCATATTCAGGGAGTGCGCGTAACCACAAAAAAACTTGAGATTCCTGCCATTTTTAGCAGATTAACTCTAGAAAATGCCAGACGCAGGCATCGCCCTGATTTATATGCTTATTTTGAACCTGGTGTTGATTATAAGTTTGGAGATATTAGTGTTTTCCCTTTTTTGAAAAATCACGATGCCATTGAACCATGTAGTTTCAGGGTTGAAATAGGAGGGAAGCACATTGGCGTTTTTACCGATATTGGAGAAGTTGATGATACATTGATACAAGAATTTAAAAAATGTGATGCTGTGTTTCTTGAAACTAATTATGATAAAGACATGTTGTGGAATGGCCATTATCCCTACTACATAAAGCAAAGAGTTGATTCCGAGCGTGGTCATCTATCTAATAAACAGTCACTTGGGTTAGTGCAGGAACATGCTTCATCCAATTTAAAATACATTTTTTTGTCGCATATTTCTGATAGCAACAACACCTATGATTTAGCCCTGGAAACATTTGCAGTACTCAATGGAAAATACAAGGTGATGCTTACTTCACGAGAAAGTATCTCTGATGTTGTTAAGCTTTGAATAGATCAATGCGTACAATTTTAAAACATTTTTCAAATTGAATACAATGGAAGTAGATGAGCGTTGGAAGGAAACTGCTTATGAATTTCAATTTTTACGTAAAAAGAAGAACTGAATTGAAATTCGGAAAAAACATTTGCGACCTACTAAAACATCCTAAAGGGCCCCATAAATCATTGGAATTTAATTTCTTAATGCCTCAATATGGTGATACAACCCTGGCGAGGACGAATATTTACTAACTCCATTTTTTTAATAAATATTTGAGCCAAAAGGGCTTACTATTTAGCCCATAATCTTTTTATCATTGTAAAATTTTGTAAATTTATTACACGAATATTTCCATTGCAATTTATATTTCGCCCTTGGACTAAAATTATAAATGCAATTGGTATAAATTGGCTTTGTATATGCCGATCGACTGGCAGTTTTGGTTTGCAAACTTATGAAGCGAACCAATTACTAACAGCGGTTCGGTATAATCTTTTGATAATGAAAAAAGGGTTATTGTTATTTAGTTTACTTTGTAATTTGTCCATTAACTCCAATGCACAGGCTGATACCTCTTTTTTAGAACTTAACTCAAAAATGTGGTTTATTTCTGAAATTGACCATGACCAGGTAATGATGGATGAAGAAGGCAACCAGTTTGATTGTTACAACAATTTTATTTTGGTAGATTTTGAGAACAGTAAACTAAAAATTCCTTATAATCACAATTATATTTTCTGGGATGAATATGATGAGGATATGAATGTGAAAAAAAAGACATATCGCATTATTTTAAAAAAAATACAACTACCTGATATAGATGGGGCTAGATATCTACTTTTCAAGGTTTTTGATAATAAAGACTTGTTATACGATGTTACTTTAAAGAACCCATTTATCCAAAAATAAAAAGGCCACCCGCAGGCAGCCTTTTCACTTTTATCTCACTAAAAATTACAAATCCATCAATTTTTTCAATTCGTCCTCGTTGTCTTTCATTTTTTCTTTCAATTCTTTTTTGATAGCGTCACGAGTTTGAATATCAGCCTGGTACAAGTCGTAGAATAACATTGCCTGTACTTCAACAGTACCTGGAGCCAATTGTTGCTTGTTGTTCTTCTTTCTCTCTTTTTTAGGAATAGAACTTCTCCATAAAACAATAGTTGGCTTCAATTGTGTTAAAGTAGCTGATGTAATACTTTTTGCCGATTGAACAATTAATTGCTCCGTTTCAGCATCTACACCTGATAATTGTGCATTGGCGATGTTAGAAGTAGTAAGGGCAGCAACATGCGTTTTTAATTGCCCCGCCAGTTCAACTTTTGCCAGCTCAATAGCCTGCATTTTTGCAGCAGATTTAGTTTTAGCAACACCATTACCAGTAGCCCAAATAAAAGCAGGGCCTAACATTCCGTCAGGAGCAGGTTTTTCTTCGTATTGGTATGCCCAAGACTTCTCTAACGACTTTTCTAAAGGCATATCACCAGGAAATACTCTCCATCCTTCTTCTTTTCCTAATCGTTTTGCTTCTTTTCTGGCTTGTTTTACAGCTTTATCTTTGATCAATTTTCTGTATTGATTTCTTTTAGCCAGTAGTGCTTTTCTGGTTTGTCTTACTTCTTTTTTTGATTGCGCATCAGCATCAATTGATGCAAACGCTGTTAGCAAGAATAATGCAGAAAAAATAACTAGTGCTTTCTTCATGATTTTCAAATTTTAATTAATACTTATTTTTCTAAATTACGATTCGTTAATTATTAACGTAAAGATGTTGATTTAAATATAAAATCCGTTATTTCTTTTAGTAGTCCATCAATACCATTGGTAAATGATGTGATTACAATGATTAGCTTTCTTGTAGGTATATTTGTGTATTGGTTTGATTGTATATCTTCAATAAACCAATTTCCAAATTACCAATCCGTCATAATTGTTTGTATATAAAACTTATAACGTTTTTGTTCACCTGTTACTTTATTGGTATAGAAAATAGTTCCATCAATTGATGATTTATTTTTAGAGCTCGATTTTTTTAAATCAATGGCCTCGTTTACATCAAAAGTAAGGTTGTGAACGCCTTTTCCACTAAATTCTTTTCCTATGCCAACTGTAACTGGGGCTAAATTTGGCCAGTTCAAAATTACTTTGTCAACAGTAAAGGCCGTTTTGTATTTTGCTCCAACAGTCATGTCAACTGAATAACTATTCACTGTATTTTCATCTTTATCAGTTGCTTTCATGTTTATTTCGCCACGTATGAAAATCTTAACCTGGTCGGCAGTTTTATCAAAATAGAATTTTTTCTCTGGTTTATGGTTTCCAAAACGGTACCTTACATGAATAAAATTCTTTTCATCTTCCATGCAATCTTCGTAGCCATATTTTATAACCTGTACATGGCCTTCGCTGGTTCTTGAAGTAATGGTAACACACTCAGAATTTTTGTATTTTGGCTTTTGTGAAGTTGTATAAAACTTCTGGCCAATTTTCATTCCGTATTTTAAAATTCCTAGATCGTTTTCAATAGGTACAATTTCAACGGATTTAAGCATATCCCTTAATCGGGTAATGCCCAATTGAGCCTTTTCTTTTCTATTGTCAATAAAATAATCCTCAAGCGTTTGCAATTGCTTGATTTTTGTCGAAATATCTTCCAAAGCTGTAATATCATCAATGTGATCAATAATTCCATTCAATTTATTGGTCATTTCTTGCTCTTTTTTATTGAACTCATCAAGCAGTTTTTGCAATTGAAGTTTCGAAAAAGGATACATTACATGATAAGCTACTGAAATCTCGCCATTTGACTTATCTTTCAGCTTTTCCCAGTAGAATTCGCTTACTTTATTTAAAGATAGCCCCTTTAGCGAAGGAATATCAGCTGTTTCTAAAGTAGAAGTATTCTTAAACCTTTCAATGGTATTAATTACGTTGTTACGGTTTTCATTTTCGATAGTAACCTCGCTTTTTGATTTTACATAAATGGCCACCGAGTTCATAATTTCTTCGCGTACTAAAGGAAGCACCTGTTGCTTTGCAGCATCAATTGTTTTTCCTCTTCCGGTAACAATAATAAAATCTTCAATGGTACCATTTACCCATCCCGGTTTTTTCCTGGTGCTTTTCTCAAGTACTTTGTACTGTGCTTTTGAAGCAATAGGCAAAAACAGTACAGCTAAAGCAAGAATGGCAATATGTTTTATTTTTTTATTTATCATAGTTTCGATTTTTTAGTCATCATCACTCATGAAGTTCAAATCGTATTCAGTTTCCTGCGTACTGGCATGTTCTGAAGCAACTTCTTTATAGGCTTTTGTTTTTTCTTCACGAGTTGCAGGAGCAGCAGCTTTCATTTTCACTTCACCTTCAATTCCACGTGTTTGAGGATCCATGGTGTTAATTTTTTTAGCTAAATCAACAGCTTTATCATAACAATCAGTGCCTGGTTCAATTTTTTCCAGATAATTTTTTGCACCTTCCATGTTGCCATCATTAAAAGCAGTTTGAGCAGCTTCTAAATCTTCTTTGCAATTCTCGCCCATCATTTTTTTATAAATAGGTTCAATTTCATCCAAAGCTTTGTAATGGCATTCTTTGCATACTTCTGGTATAGTAATTAGCATATGAATTGCCTCTTCGTATTTATCCAGTTTCACCAATGCCTGTGCTTGTTTCATGATAAATTCACATTGTGTATTATAATACTCAATGATTTTGTTTTTACCCTTTTTAACAAAGCTTCTAATGATTGATGATTTTGGGTTGATGTTTTTAATCCCTGAAATAAAAGCTTTCGTTTCGTTTTTGCCTACACCTTTTAATTCAAGAGTTGTGTTGGCCAATGTTTTTTTGTTTACATAATCAACAATATACAAATTAGCCTCAAGGTTGTAGGCAATCATTGCCGGGGCTGTTTCAGTAATACTTTTGTCAATAACACTTACTGTTGCAGTAATAATAAACTGAGGATTTGCTGCAGTTCCGCCCAATCCGTTTTTTGTGGCTATCTGCCTCAATTTTGAAAGCAATAATTTTTGCGCACCAGCGGGCATGTCACCAAGGTCTTGTGCAAGTACAGGATTTAAGGTAATGCGGCCAATGTCATCAAGTGTTCCTTGATCGTTTTGCGCTTGAGCCAAACCTGATACAAACAAAAATAAGATTGCTATAATACTTAATTTCTTCATTTGTTAATTTTTTATCCACGAATTACACAATATGTTTTAAAGGTGTAATTCGTGAGGTTATCAATTATAATTTTCTCTATTTTTCACCAATGATTAACCAGGCTTCGCCCAATCCTCTCATGTAAATTTTAGAATCGGTATTAAAAGGCTCGTCTTTTAACATTTTCCTTAATCCATTTAAGAACCTTCGGGTGTCCATAGCTCTTTGCTGCCCTCTTCGTTCATAATACATAGGGATACGTACCTGTTCTAATTTCATGAAATTTTGAGTACCATCTGAAATATTAAATTTGCCATTGAAACAATTGTCGGCAAACCAGTTTTCAATATGGAACTGCAATTCATCTTCTTCACCATCATAATCAAATTCTTCTTCTAAATCAAAATCAGCATTGTCCCATACTTTAATGTTTACAACTACTTCGCGACCATTGGCAGCTAAATCTGTAAAGTGAGCCATTAATTGGGCATTAAAGTTGTCCAAGTGTGCCAAAACGGCTTCTTCTAAAAGTAAAGGCAATTCAGCAGTAAATGATGGGGAACCAGTTCCTTGTGAACCTGCAACTTGTTTACCTGAATAGGCATCTAAGCCCTGAAGGTTAAAAGTAATTGATTTTTTTGGTCCTGTTTTATTCACGGTCCAGGTTAATTGCATAATGATATCAGCTTTGGCAGTTTTCTTTAAAGCATCAATAGGCGATTCTGCAATTGCCGAACCAGATTCTTTACTCATTAACATTTCTTCCTCTGCAGAACGGTTGTTAATGTTCTTCATTTCTGTTTCCAGGTTTTTAGCAGGGAAACCTCTTTCAGCCATCAAGGTATTTAATTTACCAATTACCAACAATAAATCGGAACTGTTTTGCAGTGCCTTTTTATAATCAGGAAGTGTTCTTTTGGTACCTTGATCGTCAAAAGTCATAGTATAACCATGTGAAACGCACCAGTTATCCGAAGGAACAACCATAATTGTTGGCTTTTTAGCCTTGTCGCCCAAAACATTCGATAGTTTTTTAACAATACCCTGACGTTCCATTTCTTTTCTAAGTTCATCGTAGTTAACAGAAACTGTCATACCTACTTTAACGCCACCACGCCAAACGCCACCTTTCATTTTAACAATGTCTTTTCCGGTAGCATCATTGGTTACACCAACGTAGCGTGCGTAGTTTCCTGTTTCCAGGTCGAAAAACTTTTCAAAATAGGCTTCGTGTGCATCAGCTTCCCTTGGGTCGGTAATGATTGGTTTCACATTTTTTTCCCTACTACCATGGATGCCTTTAAACAAGCAGGCAGCAACAGCATTTTGTTTGGCTTTAATTTTTGCAATAGCAATTTTTTTAGCATATGCATATACTTTAATCAGTTTTGTGCCATCGGCACCAACTGCAACCACAACAGCTTCGTAGTTCATATCATTTGCCCAAAGCTTTTTTTGCTGTCTTCGTACATTTTGTGAAAACATATCTGCTGATAAGCTCACAACAATTAAAAGTGTTAATAATAAATTTAGTTTCTTCATACTTTTTTGTGTTTTTGATTTTCTGATATTTAAAATTAAACCTGCTTTAAATATTTTGTCAGAAGTATTTCACTATCTATTTGACAACATAATTAAGGCAGAACCCTATTTGTTTGGATGAAATATCCATTCCTTTTGATTAAAAGCTTATTCTAAGTGATAAATCGAAGCTAATCGGGTTCTTTTTGCCATCAAAAAGTTTACCGTAACCTTCGTCTAAGGTTATTTCATCTTCGCCTTCAATACCCGATTTGTATTTTGGTTTGCCATAGTGGTGCCCATTTATTGAACCTAATAAATGTATCTGATGACTGAATAAATTAATACCATATTCAAGTCCCCAAGCAAAACCTTGTGCTGATAGTTGTTCTCCTGATCTATCTTCATTATAATTGGGATGATCTTTATCTTCGTTCCAAGTAATTGTTTCACCAGTCCAGCCCATTTTCCATCCCCATCTTGAATTTCCACGACCAATAGGATATTCTTTTAATATACCAATAGCAAATTTAAATTCGGAAAAATCGTCTTTTTCTTTAATGGTAGGAGTAACTTCAGATGGAAATAAATCAGTTTTAACTCCACTGTATTCTTTGCTACCAAAAATTACCTCGCCGTATAACTTTAACTGCCTTACTGGCATATTAGCCCACTGACCAGCATTAATATCAGCCCTTACTATGCCACCAGCAGAACCATAACCTCCACCAATTCCAAAACCAGCATCTTTACGTTCCTGCAGGGTCATTCCTTCGCGAATGGTACCACCACCAATTTGGTAAAATGATGATTCTTGTGTGCGACCCAGTTCATCATTCCTGTTGTTTTTTACTTTCCAGGCCCTAATAACTCCTTTTCTTTTTGCAACTACATTGCCTTTTTTGTTTTCAATATATTCCCAAACAAAAAACCTGCGCTCATGGGTAACACTTTCCTTGGTTCCAATTTTTGCCCGTATCGGACGAATATTAGTAACCGGAGCCTTTACTCTAAAAGCGGCTATTCTTTTTTCTATTCTGGCTAAAGAACTCCTGATTCCATCATTAACTAAAACCACGGCTAATTCATCTTTTGATTTTTGCCTACTGGGTGCCAGTGGTTGTCCAGGGTTAAGCTGGGTTCCGTTTACACTAACTGATTCTGTTGTAACCAATTTGAAGGGAGAGTATACGTTATTAAAAATACCGTCCAGTTTATTTACGTCCAGCTTTTTTTCATCTATAAAAGTTTCGTCAAAATAGCCTTGAACCGTATCGGAATAATTTAACTGATATAAATAGGCGGTCATCTTTCCTTTAAAACCATTGTGGGTTCTTTCAACAGGAACAAAGGTATACGAAGTATCTTTTTTCGCTTTTTCCCTGTTTTTTCTATCTTTTTCATCATAAATATCTTTCATCGTCGTTACGTTGTTGTAGTCAAGTACTAAAACATAGCTATTCGACATTAATTTTAAGCCGGTATCTCCTAATCTTGCCCTTCCTACTTTTGTGGCATCTGCTTCTTGCACATCATCATCAGTGGCATTGTAATATCCTCGTTTCTGAAGTAAATCAGTTGAGTAACTTCCATCATCTTTTACTTGCCACCAATACTTTACTACATCAATAGCATATTTTTCAGCAATTAGTTTTCTTCTAATCTTTTCAGATTTATTGGTGCTTTGGCGTGAGTAGGGTGCCGAAACATACTTTTTAGAAAGATTATTGTTATCAAATTTCGATGGCATCCTGGTCGTATTTATTGCATTGCGAAGGTAGGATGCATACCTTTCGTTTTCAAAATCAAGCAATAAGTATGACATAGAACTTCGCGAATATTCATCTGCAGGTCCTCTTTTATTAACCTGGTTAGTATTTTGCGCAAAGCTCAAAGAATTAATACATGCTAAAAGTAAAACAATTGAGTTTCGAAATAAATTCATTTTGCGTTTTTTTAATTAGTAATTCCCTTTTTTTATATTTTGTGTTTAAGTTTTTATTCAAAGCTATAAATTAAAAGTAGCCAATTTTATTTCTTTTTAAAGAATTAATTCCACTACTGGTATTTATTTTGATGTTAAAAGGGCACACAATGTTGATCTGCGATAAATATTTCATGCAAAATTTTATTTGGTTTTTTTATTTTTTTCATCGTTTTGTCCAAAGTTTTTTAGTGCAAAATTTAGCTCATTGATTAATTTTAAAATGGGTGAACTAATTGTATCATTGCCTGTGTCAAGTACTGAATAATTATCAATTTTAATTGATTTAAATAATTCAGGCAATGTACTTATCAACTCATGGTCCAGTTTTTCTTTACTAAAAGTTTGCTCTACCTTTTGCTCAAGTTCTTTAAGCAGAATGTGCTTTTTCGCTATTTCCGATTTAACTTCTTCAAGCTCATTAGTTGTTTTGTATAGTTTTGTATCAATTTGGTTTAGAGTTGTTTGCAGCTTATTTGTTAGTACTTTCAGTTCATGTTGCTTTTCTTCCTGTTCCATTTTAAATGAAATGTCTTTTCGAAAAGCCGCTTCTTTTTGCTTTTGTTTTTCGCTATTGATATTAGTTTCTTCAATCAGTTCTTTTTTCTTGATTTTTGTTTCACTTTCTATTTTTAATAAATCAAGCTTTTCATTTGATTCAAGCTGCTCTTTTGTGTTTTTTTCTTCCGTTTCGATTCTTCGTTTTGATATTTCACGGTCAGTTTCAATGGTTGAAAGTTCGGCATTTAAGCGAAGCTTGCTCCTAAATTCCGATTGCAAATCCTGAAACAAAGTGTTTGACATGATTCGAACCTGCTCTATGCCTACCTGATCAAAAACAATCCCCCATTTGTCTTCTATTTCTTTAAGCTGAATAAATAGTCTGTCAGCAATGTCATCTTTTTTCTTTAGGGCATCATCAATAGTCATATTGGCTATAACATGCCTGACAGCCTCAATACATATGGTTTTTAGCTCATCATTGGTTTTAGCCATTGGATCATTTTCGTTAAAAAAATCCAATGTAGAAAGAGATTTCTCTGGTGTATTAGGGTTGATTCGCCAACTTGCATATCCCTGTATCTCAATGCCTTGGTAATGGATGTTGGCATTATCGGTTAAAAATTTTAATCGTTGAACATAGGCTGGTACATGAATAAATTTATTAAACCAGCGGAATTTTTTTCCACCAAGAACCGGTTTTATTTTAGTTTTACCAACTACAACAAGGTACTCATTAGGTAGTGCTCTTTCAAAAAATACTCCGGAATAACTCCTTTTCCTTTTCTTTTTGGCCTGGTCCATAATGTTTTTTTGATTGCTATTTAGGACTAATTTACAATTTTTCTTTTGTTTAACGAATTTTAAATTTAAAAATAATTTAAGATATTGATTAAGGTTAAGAGCGGGTGATTTGAAGAAATATCCTGTCTTTAATCCAAAATAGAATTGCGTCAAAAAAAAATGCCACCCATTAAAGAGCAGCATTCTTTTATAAATTTCTTTTAATTTCTTAGTGGCATCCACAGCCAGAACCACAACCACAGTCATGACTATCATCATGAATGTGTCCATGTGAAAGTTCTTGCTCAGTTGCATCCCGAATTTCAAGCACCTCACCAGTAAAAAACAAATCGTCACCAGCTAAAGGATGGTTAAAATCCATTTTTACTTCTGTATCCAAAATCTCTATAATTTTGCCATTCAGGTGGTTACCTTGTTGATCTCTCATTGGAATAGTTTTTCCAAGAACCAATAGGTTTTCATCTATCTTTCCATCAACTTTAAAAATGTCTTTTGGAACATTAACAACCATATCATTATTAATGGTACCATAGGCATCTTCGGCAGATAATTTAAAATTAAAATTATCACCTTGTTTTAAACCATTGATGTTCGATTCGAATTTTGGTAACATGCTGCCAATTCCATAAATGAATTGCAATGGGCGTTCGTTTTCAACTTTTTCAACTACTTCACCATTTTCAGCGTTAACCCTCAATTCGTATTTTAATGCTACAACTTTTTTTGTATCAATAACCATTATCTGTCTTTTTTTAATTAAACCTCACAATTATAATGTTCTTTTCATAAATATACAAGTTCATATCTTCAATAACAGCTGTTTTTAGTAAGATATTATTTTGATTCTCAACTATATTTTTGTTATTTCCACACTGTTTATCTAATTAAATATCAATCTTTTACACCAGAATTTAGAAGCCAATTGGTTAATGAATTATTTAAAAGTTAAAAAAGAATAAACTTTAACAATTTTATGCGATAAGTAATTAGGATTTAGGATCGTGTGGTTCTTACCACTATTCTAAAATTGTTTATTTATAAATTTCCAGGTTTGAAGTCAGAACCCATGAAAATTTCTGTTTCACTTTATCCAACTTCAGACTTCAAGCTTTAAACCCTGTCTTTTAGCCATTTTTAAAATTTACTGGTAGAAGCCCGACAAATCAATTCAGTATTACTACCTTTTGAAAAACAATTATGGTTTCAGTTTTGGAAAACAAAATAATTAAATACTTTTGTATCTTAATATGATAAATTAAAAATTAATAATCCTAAAAATTACAAACATGGCAGTTTTAACTGGAAAAAAAGCACCTTTATTTGATTCACCAGCAGTTATTAATGGTGGCGAAATAATAGAATCATTTTCATTGGATCAATACTTAGGCCAAAAATACGTAGTATTTTTCTTTTATCCTGCTGATTTCACCTTTGTATGTCCTACTGAATTGTTGGCATTTCAAAAGAAAATGGATGAATTTGAAAAAAGAAACGTGGCTGTAGTTGGTTGTTCAACCGATTCGGAATTTTCTCACTGGAAATGGCTGAATACACCTGTAAATCAGGGAGGTATTGAAGGAGTTAAATATCCATTAGTGGTTGATCAAAACAAAACTATTTCTGAAAATTTTGATGTTTTGGCAGGCGAATACGAATACGACGAAAATGGCCAATTGCATTTTCATGGCGCACCAAAGTCTTACAGAGGACTGTTTTTAATTGATAAAGAAGGTGTGGTACAACACCAGGTGGTAAATAATATGCCACTAGGGCGTAGCGTAGAAGAAACATTAAGAATGGTTGATGCACTTCAGTTTTTTGAAGAAAACGGAGAAGTTTGCCCAGCTGACTGGAAATTAGGGGATGAGGCCTTGCAACCAACTCAAGAAGGTATTGCCAAATATTTAAGCAAACACTAAAACTAGCTAATAAATTATTATTAAAAGCATTTCTTTTATAAGAAGTGCTTTTTTATTTTTGGGGCATGAGAAAATGGCTGCAAATCGATTTTATCGACATTCAACTATTTGTAAATAAGCTAGTTAGTTACTCGTCTAAATGGGAGCATTTTCTTTTGCTTAACAGTAGCAAAAATAGAACAACCAGCCCAAATTATGCTTGTTTTGATGTGTTGGCGGCCTGTGGTTCAGTAAAAATAATTGGCCATGATGGACAATTTGATAGCTTGAAAAAAATTATCAACCATCATAACGACTGGATTTTTGGTCATCTTAACTATGATTTAAAAAACCACATTGAAAACCTGTTCTCCAACAACAATGATTCAATTGGCTTTCCGGATTTTTTCTTTTTTATACCGCGGTATGTAATTAAGGCAACTGGTCCTTTAATTGAAATAGGCTATTTATCAAATGAAAATACCACTGCTGATGTAAAAAAAGTGGTTCAAGATATTTTAGGCCAAAATATTACCGATGAAAAAGAAGTTACTGGTATTCAAAACATTTCTCACAGTTTCAGCAAAGAGGAATACCTTAAAAAGGTAGAAAAAATAAAGCAACACATTTTACTAGGTGATGTTTATGAACTTAATTTTTGCACAGAATTTTTGGCAAAAAATATTGAACTAAAACCTGCGATTACTTATAAAAAATTAAACGAACTATCACCAGCGCCTTTTTCTGGATATTATCGCTTACGTGATAAGTATTTGATTTCCAGTAGCCCGGAGCGATTTTTGGCAAAACGAGGAACCAAATTAATTTCACAACCTATTAAAGGCACCATAAAACGAGGTAGGTCTGAAATTGAAGATAACTTTTTTAAAAATAAACTCAAAAACGATGAAAAAGAGCTTGCTGAAAACATCATGATTACTGATTTAGTCAGGAATGATCTTTCAAGAACTGCCAAAACCGGAAGTGTGAAAGTAGAGGAGCTTTGTGAAATTTATAGTTATAAGTATGTCCATCAAATGATTTCAACGGTGGTATCGGAGCTGGATGAAGAACATTTTGATATTGCTGATGTGATAAAAAATGCTTTCCCAATGGGTTCTATGACGGGGGCACCAAAAATAAGAGCCATGCGGTTGATTGAAAAGTATGAAAAATCGAAACGAGGGCTTTATTCGGGTTGCATTGGGTACATTAGTCCCGAAAAAGATTTTGATTTTAACGTTGTAATACGTAGTATTTTATACAATAGCACAAACAAAAATCTTTCGTTCAGTGTGGGAAGTGCAATTACTTTTAAATCGATAGCTGAAAAGGAATATGAAGAATGTTTGCTAAAAGCTGAGGCAATGAAAAGCGTGTTGAAATGACTTTCAGAAATTCATTACCTTTACGCACAATTAAAACTGTGAATTTCAATATCAAGCTAATGAAGCAGCAATTTTTGAATTTTTTATCTGAAAAATTAGAGCTTTCGGGTAAAGATAAAATATTATTAGCCGTTAGTGGTGGAGCAGACTCAATGGTAATGCTTGATTTGTTCGTAAAAACAGGTTTTCAAGTTGGTGTTGCTCATTGCAATTTTCATTTGCGGGGGCAGGAGTCCGACCTGGATGAAAAACTGGTTGAAGAAATTGCCAAAAAGCACAAACTACCCTTTTACCGTATTGATTTTGAAACAAAAAAACATGCTCAAAACAATGGTATTTCAATCGAAATGGCTGCCAGGGAATTGCGTTACCAATGGTTTGAGAAGATTAGTAAAGATTTTGATTATCAGCATATTGCAATTGCTCATCATCAGGATGATATCATTGAAACTTTTTTTATCAACCTAACCAGAGGAACTGGCATAAAAGGGCTTAGCGGAATCAAGGAAAAAAATGGGAACATTATCAGGCCATTGCTTTTTACAAACAGAAAAGAAATTTTGAGCTACGCTGAAAAAAACAGCTTAAAATATCGATTTGATGCCAGTAATGATGATACTAATATTATCCGAAATAAATTTAGGCATGAAATTCTTCCTAAGCTAAAAGAAGTTAATCCTGCTGCGTTTGATAATATTCTGCAAACTATTGAACATCTGCGAAGTGCCGAAACAATCATGCTTAATAAAGTGGAAGAAGTAAAGAAAAGCCTGTTTATTACTGAAAATGGACTAATCAGGGTTAATATCAACAAGCTGAAAGAATTAAATCCACTCGAAAGTTATTTATTTGAATTGCTCAGGCCATTTGATTTTAATAGTGCACAAACAATGGATATTTGTAAATCATTAGGTGCTGAATCAGGAAAGTCCTTTTATTCAAGCACGTATATGCTTGTGAAAGATAGGGACGAGCTTATTATTACAGCATTAAATGAGCGGACAACTGCTCAGTTTGAAATTACAGAATCTGATACGCTCATTGATTTATTAAACGGACAGCAACTTGCGATAAAAAAAATATCTAAGGATGATGGTTTTAAAATACCTACCGACAGCCAAATTGCTGCTATTGATTTAGATAAGCTAAAATTTCCGCTGAGAATTAGAGGGTGGGAGGAAGGTGACTATTTTTTTCCTTTGGGTATGGACAAAAAAAAGAAATTGAGTGATTTTTTTATTGATCAAAAAATGTCGCTGGTAGAAAAGCAAAGCGCCTGCCTCTTATTGTCTGATAATGAGATTGTTTGGACGATGGGAAAACGTCTTGATAACCGGTTTAAAATAACTGCTTCTACCCAAAATATTTTGCTTCTTGAACTATTTTAAACTCAACCTCGATCACAAGCTGTACCTTGAACTTTTTCTGGTATCAAACTCATCGCCCTTTCAGTCATAGCTGTAATGGTAAGTGCCGGGTTTACACCGGGGTTTGCTGATATGGCTGATCCATCACAAACATACATGTTTTCGTACCCGAACACCTTATGGTTGGCGTCAATCACCCCTTCTTCGGAAGAATTTCCAATAACTGCCCCTCCTAAAATATGCGCGGTAGTTGGAATACCTGTAAGCGCTTCAGTTGCTAAAACCATTGGTTTGCCATCAATTACTTCTGCTGTTTTTTCGGCAAGTAATTTTGCCTCAGGCATAAACGCAGTGGGTGCTTTACCATCACTAATAGTCGATTTTAGATTAAACAATCCTTTTTTTAGCCTCAAAGTGCTGTCTAAATGTTGCATAAATAGCAAAATAACCGATTGTTTTGCAAAATCTTTGGTGAAAAATACCCTAAAATAGGCCAAAGGATGCCTGAAAATATTAAAAATAACTTTAAAAAACCTCACAAACATATTTTTACCGTGAGTAAGCGGAACACCAAGCAATTTCCAGAAACCTGAGCCAGAGCCATACCTCACCGGTTCTAAATGGCTATTTTCATCAACCGGAAAGATGGAGCCAATAGCAACACCCTGCGAAAAATCTTTTTGTTTTTGTTTTGAAGTCACCAACACCAGGCTTTCGTTATTAGTCCGTATAAAATTGCCCAGTTGCACACTTAAATTTGGCAGGTGCTTTTTTTGCATGTCAAGCAACAGCCTGATCGTGCCTAAAACACCACCAGCCAATACAACTCCTTTTGTTTTAAGTACACGTCTTTTCTTCAATAAAAAAGAAGTAGAACTTTTAAATTCAATTTCATATCCATCTGTTCCATCACTTTTTCCGATTGTGGAAATCCGTGTGACTTTATTTTCGGCAATTATTTTAACACCAAGCTTTTGGGCAAGGTAAAGATAGTTTTTATCAAGGGTGTTTTTTGCGTTATGGCGGCAACCTGTCATACAGGCACCACAGAAGTGACAACCTGCCCTTTCAGGCCCTTTTCCATCAAAGTAGGGATCGGGTACCGTTTTTTGAGGTTCGCCAAAAAAAACAGCAACCTTGGTAGGTTCAAATTCGCCAGCTTTGTTAAATTGCTCAGCAACAGCATGAAGGGTATAATCCGAATCAAATAACCTGGGATTTTGCGCTGCCCCAAGCATTTTTTCAGCTTTTTCGTAAAAGGGTTTCAGTTCGGTTTCCCAATGGCATAGATTGGCCCAGCTTCCGGTTTTAAAAAAAGCTTTTCGTGGCCTTGGAAGCGTATTTGCATAAACCAGCGATCCTCCACCAACGCCAACACCACTCAACACGCCAACATGCCTAAAAAAGGTCATTTTAAAAAATCCAAAAAAGCGAGAAGAAGGTAACCAGAGCCACTTTCTAAGTTTCCAGTTGTTTTTAGGGTAATCTTTTTCTGAGAAATGCCTGCCTTTTTCAATGACCAAAACCTTATAGCCTTTCTCCGCTAAACGAAGTGCAGATACTGAACCACCAAAGCCAGAGCCAATTATAACATAGTCGTATTCCATTTTTTGAAAACAAATTCCTGCATTAAGAAATTACTAACAAAATAGATAAAATAGAGGTATTTGCAAAATTTACAAAACTCAACCCTTTTTTCTCAACTTGTAAGATTCGATGACTTTCAGTTTTTGGTTTATTCGATCAATAAAAATATCTTGTCCCAGATATTTTACAGCAAGAAAAGTTGGTTCCGGATTTGGTTTATTTTTGGCTTTAGAATAATACTCCGTTGTAAAATAATGAACCCTGCCAATTTGTTTATAGCTTGCCCCTTGTACCATTTCGTTACAAAAAACAATTCGTACTTTCATTGACTCAAGAAACTGGTTTAATTCAGACAAGGAGGCCTTGTTACTACTTGATAATGAATTGATTAGAACAATTCTTTCGAAACCATAATCAGAGGAAAGCTCCTTTTGCAACCATTTGTATTGCTTACTGTTTTCGATGAGTTCAGCGGATTTATCCAGTACAATAAACTTAATTTTACCATAGTAGCAAGAATAGTAACAGTTTTCAACTGAAGGATAATTATACCTGAAATATTTTTTAAAGAGTGCTTTATTTGTTTCCTTTCGACCAATGCTTGCAATAACCGGAAGTTTCAATTTTTCTTTTGATTTCTTTGAGAAAATTTTTTGCCATCCTTTTTCGCTTTCGCTATTATTCACCATATTACCAGTATGTAATAGAAAGGTATTAAATTGCTCTTTATTTTCAATAAATTGATAAGTTGATTTGGATATTTTCTTGTTCAAAAAAGTGTTTCCGGTAACCAAAAAAGAAAGTTCATCATTATTGTTTTTAGGCGCAGATTTAAAATTACCGTAAAATGAAACTTTGCTACTTTTATCAGTTATTCTGAAAAAGTATTTTGAATTGGGTTGTAAATACTTGAAAGTATACTGAAAAATGTTTTCATTTTCACCTTTTTTGAGTTGTGATATTTGCGCAGCTCCTATTTCATACTGCTCTGACAATCCATAGGAAACTATATACACACCAGGCTTATAGGTTTGGAAAACAACTTTCATGTTTTGGTATCTGTTGGTGTACAATAAATAAGGTTGTTTTTTAAACTGGGCATGTAAATTTACAAAAGTGATTATTGTTAAAGCCCAAATAAATAGTGTTTTCATGGTGTTTATAAAAGAAGAGGCTGTATCAAAAGGTTTAAAAGTGATGGTCATTCAGCATCTCAATATGTGGTATACTTAGCTTGGCGAAGTGCTCAGTATTCCAGATGTCAAAATGCAGCGACCAAAAGTAAGTTTTGATACAGCCTTGTTATTGTTTATCTAATTAAGATACAGTTTCTTTTAACCCAGATTATGCATTTGACAAAAGTCAGATTGCATAAACGATTAAGATTCATTACTCAAAGAGGTTTCACTCACTCACCTCTTTGGTGTTCATCTAAATCGGGTAGCACCTTCGGCAAGCCTACGGCGACCGAAGGGTTAACCCTTAATAAATGCACTAGTTCAACGCTATCGCATTTTCTATTGCATAACTTGGGTTTAACTTATTTTTTAATTATTTTCTTCGAGTAAGACTGTCCTTTGTTACGAATTTTTAAGAAATAAATTCCATTTGCTTCATTTGTGATATCAATATCAGTATCAATTGAATTCAATGTTTTTTTTAGTACAATGTTTCCATTAGCGTCGGTAAGTTCAAGTTCAGCAGATTTTAATTCTGGTAATATGCTCAGTTTAAAACTACCTCCATTAGGATTAGGGTATATTTTGATCATTTTATCACCAAAAACTTCAATACCGGTTGCATCATCGGTTGTAAAGGTTGCCTGTTCGCCATAAGAAACTCCTGCATTATTTATGGCATAGGCTTTTACAAAATAATCGGTACTTAAATTTAATGAGCTTAATTGTACCGAGAAACTTCCCAGGCCTGTTTCAGTAGCATCAACTTTATTGTCTTCTATTGTTGGGGCGGTAGTGGTTGCATAAACAATACCTTTTTCAGTCACTTCAAGGCCATTATCCGCAGTTACTTCGCCAGCAACTGTGGCAGTATTTGCAGCTATATTACTAACAGAACCAGTATTTACAACTGCTTTACCATAGGTTGATCCCTGCCCATTTAATGGGGAAATTTTATTGTAACAGTTATCTGCAACATTATAAGTATATAAAGTGAAATAATAATCTGTAATTTCCTGTAAACCAGTCACAACAACCTTTTCTCCAACTCCGCTAAAAACAGCATATCCTTCTTCAAATTCAGTTCTTATGGTTGCAAATGCACTATTAGCTATATAAGCTGTACCATTTGAAGGGGCAATATCTATAGATATCCCTTCACTTGCAATAACCAAAACTTCTTGCGAACCACTCGTCCAGCTAATTTCCAATGAATTATGAGTAGTCTCGTCAAGACTAAAGTTACTAACCTGTGTTGAGGGTGGGGTGCAAGCTGGCATAATATTGAGCGTGTAGTCTTCAGTTTCTCCATATTCACCGCTCCCACATGGTGAGGGACCTTCGTTGTATTCTTCAATCACCCTCATTCGTATTTCTCCAACATAGGCACCCTCAGGTACAGTTATATTGGTCGTTAACGTAGCATCAATTCCATCTCCAAGATCATATAATTCACTCAAATTATCAAAACTTCCATTACGATTCCAATCTATCCACGCCATAACATGCTCTGTATAACCCGAAGAACTAAAAGAAACGGATAATTCATAGGAACTTCCTATTTTAAGATCGGTAGATAAGTGTGTATAATCACCATAGCTGTCTTCACCTTCTTGTCCTGTAGTATTGTTTATGGTATTAATACTAACATTTGTTATCCAATCGTCCCCTGTATCGCTATAAGTTGAGCTGCAATAAAACAAAGAGGTCGTTGCTTCAGCTACAGGAACAGTCTCATCTATTTTATACAAAATAGAAGTTCCACTATTAGTAAAAGGGTAAATTTTAAAATAATAAGTGGTTAAAACACCAAAACCTGCGAAATCATAGGCTTCTTGGCCTTGCGCTACCTTTACAGATCCTGTTCCATCTGAAAAATCAAAATCATTCGGTTCTTCAACGCCGTTTACAGGATCTGCAATAGCACTATAATCAACATCACTCACTTTTATAATATAACCTAGAGGCAAAATTCCAGTTGATACATCCAGCCAACTTAATGATACAGTATCTTTCTCAGGTGTAGCGGCTGTAAAATTAGTCACATGGTTGGTTGGTGCTGGGCTAAGCGTTTTTGTACTAGTATAAACTGCATCTGAATAATCAGGAGTTGCATTTATTAAAGACCATGCCTTGTAATAATAAGTTGTTTCAGTAGCCAGTGAAGTATGATTATATGATTCAGCCGAACCAACATATAGTACTGTCCCACCTCCTGCAATGGCATCATTTGCAGAATAGGTATTTCCATTAACCGGTGTTCCAAATGTTCCATCTTCGGAGTAAGCAATTAATACATCATCATTAGCATCATTTTGTTGCCATAATAAATTAATCTGAGATTGACTAACTGCTGTTGCTGAAAAGGAAGTTGGATAATTGTAATCCGAGAATTCGAAACCAATAATTTTCGATGACTTTGTAGTAGTGGCACCTACGTATTCCGTTGTAAACCAAAAAGTATGATCATCCTGAGGATCAACAGATAACAATGAGTAATCACCCCACCTTTCAGCACCTGTTTGCGATTTTGTGCCAGTATGAACATTGGTTTCCGGAAAATCAAGTATACCACTTGCTATTGAATTTTCATCTGCCGATTGTCCAACATACCTTATCCCTGGATATTCTGTTGAACTTGAAATAGAATATCCAATGGCAATTTCGTGTTTTCCATTCATGGCAATGCTGGCCAGCCAACGGCTGTGTTCATCAGGTGCGTAGGTACCTTCCTGCCTTACAGACCAACCACTTCCGGTGTTTTCAAGTTCGTACCACCTAAGGCCTGCATGATCAGAGTTGTCAACATCTACAGCATGCACACAAACAATGGATTGGCTGGAACCAAAATTTCTGTATTGTACTTTGTACATTAATATTTGTGGGATGGCATCCAACTCTTGTGATGTTTCGGGTTGGGCAATATTTTCCCAGTCGGAGCCAAAATCTGAATCAAAATCTGAAACCTGTATTTGTTGTGTCCTTGCAAATGTCGAGTTAGTGGGTGTTGTCCAGTCAACATCACATTCAAAAATCCAGAGTTCATCATCCGTGCCACCCCAGGCATTGTCATTAATGGTTATAAACTGGCCAGGTGTTCCGCCTGGAGCGAAGGCACCATCATTATCCAAGGGTTGCAAAGTGAAAAAACCGGTCAACGGGCGATTGGGGTTGTCAAATTGTATCATTTGAGGACTTGCCCCTCCAGTAATCATCACATCTCTTTCAAAAACATAAATATCATCACCAAACTCGGTATTTGTTGCCATGTAATAACCATCTTGCCAAACACCAAATTTCATATAATCAGGCGTGCCATTCATTTCAAATGACCATCGATACCAGGCACCTGTTGGATCGTTTGTTTCTGAAACAGCAATTAGCATATATTTCGTTGAACCTAAGGAGAATTCAGCGGCCAACCATCTACCAGCTTCGCTGTCGTATAATATAATTGGATCACCATCATTTCTTGTTGCACCAGTAACACCATCAAAAAGCGTGTTGTAATCTGTTGGGCCGGCAACCAATGCCCCACTTTTATCGTAAATTGCTAAAGTTGAATTAACTCCTTGAAAAAAATGATTAGGACCAATTTCTCCATTGCAATCTGATGGCATTGCCGAAGTATTCTGCCCATCGAAACTTAAAAGAGGTGCTTTTGATTGTGCTTTATTTTTTCCGTGCGATTTTTGCCAAACAGGGTCTTCTTTTAAAACAGGAATATTTCCTTTATTAGGGTACAACCTTTCTTTTAACTTGGCATTTCTTTCAATTTTTCCCCTTTCTAATTTACCCACAGGCAACTTTTTAAAAGATTCAATTTTATCAAAATACACTGCTTTTGAAATCTTTGTGGGATTTACAACTTGCTGGGCGTTTATACTAAAAGTTATAATCAAAAGTGCAAGTGTTCCAACTAATAATCGGTTTTTTCTTGACATAGGTTTATGTTTAGTAATTTTAATAATATTTAGAAGTAACGTTGGTCAAAGATAATTAATTATATTATTGGCTGTCGGTAATTTTATATATTTGCTTTATGTAATACAAAAAATGTCTGCCTTGAAAAAAACACATCTTTTTTTTACGATCATCTTCATTATTGTATTTGCCTGCAATAACGAGAACAATACTCAACAGTCGAATAACGACACAATTCTTAAAATTATTGATAATGAGCCTGATACAGGTGTAAAAAACATTGTTACCGATACTACCAAAAAACAGGAAGCGGTTGGGCAAAGTATGAAACTTGCCAGTGAAACCCTTGTTTTTTCGTTTAAAACCAAGAAGGGAAAAACCATGAACCTTGTGATGGGTAAAGATGAAAAATACCTGGCTTATCGTTTTGGAACAAAAGATAAAGTTGAACTACAATTTCCTGAAACTCTTGAAAACACCTTTGAACAATTTACTTATAGCTATTATTTTAGGGGAGGTGGAGCCATGAACGCAGGAGTAGACCTGAATCATTTGAGTTTTAAGGGCGATACACATAAATTTGTAATCTATAACCAATGGACAGCTGGCGAAGATGAGGATGACGAAGGGACAACCTCTGTTGGCATTAAGATTATTGATTTATCAACGCAAAAGGAAGTTATTATTGAAGGGATTCCATCTAGCATACAAGGTGGGCTTGTAGATTTCAGGTTCAATGGTTTGGTTAAAGTTGATGAGGAGGGAATATAACCTTACTTTTTACAATACCTTTGAATAACCAAGTACGCTTTTTCTTGTCCTAATTCACCGGCTTTGCTCAGTGCAAGGCAAGCTTCTGCTATGTTTTGCTGATGAATCATTAACAAAGCCATGTTGTAATAGGCATCAGCAAAATCGGGTTCCAGTTTTATTGAACGTTGATAATCAAATAAAGCACCCTTAAAATCTTTAGCTTTTACTTTTACATTTGCACGGTTGTAGTAGGCAATGGCCAAATCAGGATTGATTGAAATGGCCTGGTTGTAATCATTAATAACATTGGTATAATCATATACTTTTTCCTGTCTGGTGCTTATTTGTTTTGTTTTTCCATCCACAGTTAAATTGATGCCTTCATCAATTGAGTTAATAAAATCCATCATTTCAAGTTGCGCATTCGCCCGGCCCAAAAGCGCAAACACAAAATCGGGGTTTAATTTAATTGCTTTACTAAAAGCACTGATAGCTGAATTGTAGTTTTTCAACCTACTGTCTATCAATCCCTTAATGTACCAATTTGTATAATTTACGGAATCCTTTTTTAAGACCTTATCGATTTTTTTTTGTACTAAATCGAAGTGAATAACTGTGTCAGGCCGATTATCAATACTAAGGTACAAACCCTCAAATTTCAGACTGTCATATTGCACTAAATCAGCAAAAATAATTTTTCTAGGTTTTTTCGAAAATAAATTCAGTAAATAATCAGGTAGTGGATCTATTCCAGAATAAACGCTGTAAATTCTGTCGCCACCTACCATATTGTTATTAAAATCAGCTTCAAGCTCAATCAATTTTTGGTATTTTTTTGCATTAATTCTAGCTATAGTAGTATCCTTGTTTTGAGCTTCCATTTTTGCCTGGGCAATGGTGTAATCTTGTTGCGCAGCTTTCATTTGACCCAGTTGCCTTTTTGCAATAGAACGCATGTAATAGGCTTCGCCAAAATCGGGATACAATTCAATGGCTTTTGAAAAATCATTGAGTGCTTCGAGGTATTTTTTTTGCTCACCCAGTAACATTCCCCGGTTATAATAGCTTAAAACATGCATGGGGCTTAGTTCTATTACTTTTGTTAAATCAAGAATAGCTTCACCTTTATTCTCCAGTTCAATTTTTAACATTGAGCGGTTATAATAGGCAAGGGCATTGTAAGGGTTTAATTCTATAACTCTATTATAATCGTTTAAGGCACCAGTGTAATTCTCGAGCCGGTAGTTGGCGATAGCTCTTACGTAGTAAGTGTAAGCATCTTCTGAATTTAATTTTAGAGCATGATTATAATCTTTAATGGCTTCTTCAAATTTTTCCT
Organism: Bacteroidales bacterium; assembly: GCA_050291445.1. Taxonomy (GTDB): domain Bacteria; phylum Bacteroidota; class Bacteroidia; order Bacteroidales; family NBLH01; genus NBLH01. The sequence continues at coordinate 33,384 of JBNKJW010000273.1, forward strand.
GTTCATGCTTAATTAATCCACGACGAACAAATGCCTGATAATTAAACTGGTTTAAACCTATGGCGTAATTACAATCGTTAATGGCTGATTCATAGTTTTTTAAGCCCGATTTTGCCATTGCGCGGTACAAATAAACATCCACCAAATTGGGGTTTAACCGGATTGCTTTATTAAAATCTTCAATAGCCGATGAATAATTCTTTATGCTAATTTTGGTTAAGCCACGACTTATTAAAATTCCTGGATTGTTCACATCCATCATGGCTGCTTTGTCATAATCGTTGAGGGCACTATTGTAATCTTTCAGCGCATTTTTTGCCACTCCTCTGTAATGAAAAGCGTCTGGGAGGAAAGGATTAAATTTAATTACCTGGTTGAAATCTTCAATGGCACCCGTGTAATCATTCAATCCAAATTTTGCAATACCTCTAAAAAAATAGGCCAGGTACTGATCTGGTTTTAAGTTAATAATCCGGTTTAAACGTTCAATGGCTAGCTGGTTTTTATCTTCAAATATTTCTTTTCTGGCCCTGTCAATATTTGCGCCAATATCAAGCTGAGCATACGAGTGTAATTTTACAATCAATAAAACAAAAAGAAATAATAAGGTTTTACGCATTCTTCATTTTAGTTTAAAACAAAAAGACAAATGTAGTAAAGAAGGATCCAAAATTTAGCCAATGCATAAAAAGTAATCATTTTTGAGGCTGTTTTTTGTTTTTTATCGAATGATACTTTCTTATTACCAGCAACTTAATAAAAAAATATAAAACTTGTTAAGATATGTTGAATCCAACTATATACAATAAGGTATTATTTAAAAAAATTACTATCTTAGCAATAAAGCAATAATGGATACGGACGGTATAGGTAAGCAATACTTTGGTTGCATATTCGATCCATTTTTTCAACTAAAAAGCTGAACAGGAAACAGTTTTAGGCTTGACTTTTAGCTGAAAACTAATTGAGGAACACAATGGCAGCTTGAATATCAGTAAGAATTGGATAAGTGTACCAAAGCAATAATTTCGTTGCCAATAAAAAAAAGTTGATTATGGGAAATAAACAAAAGTTACTATATGTAGATGATGAAGTGATAAACCTGGAGCTCTTTAAAATTATATTTAAAAATAAGTATGATGTGTTGCTCGCTAAATCAGGGAGTTTGGCGTTAAAAGAACTTGAATTTAATCAGGATGTTAGTGTTGTGATTAGTGATATGCGCATGCCTGGTTTAAATGGAATTGAGTTTGTTAAAATTGCCAAAGAAAAATACCAAAATATTGTTTATTTTATCCTTACCGGGTTTGAAGTTTCAAGCGAAATATCTCAAGCCATTGAAAATAAGATAATTAACAAGTATTTTAAAAAGCCTTTAAATGCAAAGGAAATTGAAAAATCGATAATTGAAGCAATAGACAGCAATTGAAAAAACTATTTGAGCTTTGTAAACTGGTTGGTCTTAGAATTATAGTTGAGCTTATTTTCTTTCAGTGATTTTTCAAAAATCTCAAGGGTTAGTTTGCCAGTCCGCCAAAGTTTTAATTCATCTTGTAATTGATTTATTTTAAACCTAAGTTTTTCTTCAGTATCCTTATCTTTTTGCACACCATTATCTTCAAATTCAATACTGCTGTTTTGAATTAAACTTCCTAAACCACTTTTAAAACTTTTTTTTGCCATTTTTACTAGTTGCTGGTTACTTGTTTCTGGTTGCTAATGTGTCCAAACTTTGGTTGCTGGGCCTTTTGAAGCAATAAAGGCCTAACTTTCCTTATGTCTTTTTACAATTTCCTTACATAAATCCATGTAATCATCGGCCCCATAACAGCGCGGATTGTACCTAAAAATATCTGTACCCATGCTTGGTGCTTCGGCCAGGGAAATGTTATCGCGAATTTTTGTTTTAAAAACCTTATCCTGAAAATAGGTGTTTATGGTATCCACCACATCGCGGTGCAATATTTTTCGCTTATCGTACTGAGTAATAAAAACACCCGTAATTTCAATTTTTTTATTTAATCTTTTCTTTACCTTATCTTTTACTTCAATTATTTTAGTCAAACCCTTAATTGCCAGATAATGAGGCTGTAATGGGATAAAAAGTTCATCCGCTGCTGTAAGTGCATTAATAGTTAACAAGCCTAAACTAGGCGGACAATCAATAAAAATGTAATCATATTCATCAACCAAAGGTTCAATCAACTCAGTAAAAATATATTCACGTCCCGCTTCAGAGCTAAGCTCCATTTCGGCTCCAGATAAGTCCAGTGAAGAAGCTACCACATCAAGGTTTTTGTCAGCATTAATGGGTGCCAATTGATGTTCACCTTTAAGTGCTTCGTAAATGGTAAATTCAGGGTTACTTATACCATAACTTTGAGTAAGATTGGCTTGCGGATCCATGTCAACCAAAAGCACCTTCTTTTTTAGCCTGGCCAAACCAGCACCAATATTAACTACAGAGGTTGTTTTTCCAACTCCACCCTTATGATTACTGCACGCTATTATTCTTCCCATGAATTTATAACTTTGTTTATTAGTGTATTAGAACTTAGTATGCTTTGATGTTTCAAAAAGCTCGGCACAAATAGTTGAAATTAGTGTAAAAAACTATAAAGCACATTTACAAATTTCTAATTTCGAACTTCTAATTTCTTAGATAGTTACAATTACCTTGCAATTAATGCATAAAAGTAAAAAAAAAAGTAAAAAAGGAGCAGGGTGCTAAAAATTATTTAAAGGATATTGAAATGCATTTCTTTACACGAATAATGCAATGAAAAGGCCTAAGTAACCGACTGTTTAATAAATTGTTAATAAAAAAAATATTAGTAAAGAAGGGGATATTAGATTCGCTTTTAGTTGTTAATCTAGTTTTGTTATTGCTTGAATGACAGTAGTTTACAGCAAGATTTATCACAGCAGCAATCAAGAATTTATCAAGTGCTTTGATGACAAAAATTATAGAAAAATATCTGCTAAACACTGATGGAATAAAGAAAATGTAGTAATTTATTAAAGAAAATTTATAATTTTATCATAATTTTTAACACAAATGCAATTATCTGTACATAAAATGATAAAAACAATGCGATATTTTACTGTTCTTGTTTTGCTAATGGCATTCAACTATTTTATGGCTGCCCAGGAGGATTCAGTTAAAATTACTACTCCAAGTGCCAGAAATGCCAATTACGACATGGATGTTAAGCTAGATACCGAAAAGAAAATTGTAAACGGGCAAATGCAACTAACCTGGCGCAACATTAGCCAGGATACTATTACGGAATTGCAATTCCATTTGTACCTGAACGCTTTCAAAAATACCAAAACCACTTTTATGAAAGAATCAGGAGGCAGTTTTAGAGGTGATGTTGCAGGAGACGATGCTCTTTCATGGGGCTACATTGATATTGAAGACTTGCGGATAAAAAATGGCGAAAACCTGACCCCAAAAATCGAATTTATTCAACCCGATGATGGAAATAAAAATGATCAAACAGTAATCAGGGTTCCTTTGGCTGACAGTGTGGGTATTTTACCGGGGCAAACAGTTGAAATTTTGTGCAAGTTTGAATCTAAACTGCCAAAAATATTTGCCAGAACAGGTTTTGTTGGCAACTATTTTTTTGTAGGGCAGTGGTTCCCAAAAATCGGGGTATATGAGCCTGCAGGAATGCGTTACGCTACAAAAGGAGGGTGGAATTGTCATCAGTTCCATGCCCACTCAGAATTTTATGCCGATTTTGGAGTTTACAATGTAAATATCACTGTACCAGAAGATTATACTGTGGGAGCAACTGGTGTGGTGGTAGAAGAAAAATCGGAAGGAAACACCAAAACCTATAAGTACCACGCAAAAGATGTTATAGATTTTGCCTGGACAGCATCGCAAAAATACCTTGATTTAAGAAAGGAGTGGGAAAATGTTGAAATAAGGCTACTGCTCCAACCTGAACATAAAGACCAAGCTGAAAGGCATTTTGTTTCAGTAAAACATGCGCTTGAGTATTTTAAAAAACACCTGGGAGAGTATCCTTATCCCAATATTACGATTGTTGATCCTCCAATTTATGCAATGGGTGCCGGAGGAATGGAGTATCCTACTTTAATTACGGCTGGTTCATTTGCATGGATGCCCGAAGGACTTAACCCAACCGAAATGGTAACCATTCATGAATTTGGTCACCAGTATTTTATGGGTATTTTTGCAAGCAATGAGTTTGAAGAGGCCTGGATGGACGAAGGCATGAACAGCTATTTTGAAACCAGGATTATGGATGATGCTTATGGGAAAAATACTTCATGGGTTGATTTTGCAGGTATAAGAATTGGCGATACTGAAATGCAAAGAACCAGCTACGTCCACAGCGATTACAGAAATATTGCAGAAAGTTACCGTTATGCGTGGGAATATCCGCATGGTGGATACAGCATGAATAGCTATAGCAAACCCGCCACTTTTTTAAACACACTACACCGTTTAGTTGGCGATGAATGCAACGACGACATCTGGAAAACCTATTATCAACGATGGAAATTCAAGCACCCAAGCAGCAAAGATTTTATTGCTGTAGTAAACGAAGTGGTTGCTAAACACCACAAGGAAAAATTTGGCAAAAACATGAATTGGTTTTTCGATCAGGTACTTTATGGTAGTGGTATTTGCGATTATAAAATACTTACCATTTCAAACAGAGAAATTCAAAAGGAAAAAGGCCTTTTTGATTTGGATGGTAAAAAAATCAATGCAGGAGAACTTCAAACAGATTCAACAAAAAAATACGAAGCAAAAGTTAGAGTTAAGCGCGAAGGAGATGTAATTATGCCAGTTGAAGTATTAATTCGTTTTGCTGATGGGCAGGAAATAACTAAAAAATGGAGTGGGAGAGAGCGCAGCTACGAATTTAAGTTTTATACTGATGCAAAAATAGTATCTGCATACATTGACCCAGCAAACAAACTACTAATTGATGTAAACCTTGCTAATAATTCAAAACAGTACAAGCCGGCTATGAACCCTGTTTGGAAGTACACAGCTAAATTTTTGTTTTGGATGCAAAATATTATTCAGTCCATAGTATGGTTTGTTTAGTTTCGAAAGATACAAGGTTGAGAAAGCAAACGGAGGTTTGGTAAAATATAGATCAATAGCTATTAAATAATTTCAAAGTTCAATAATGGTGCCTGAGCATGTCGAAGGCCTAATTTCAAAGTACAAAAACATGAATATCCCAAAAGCATATATCGGAGGTTTTCAAAAAGCAGCTAAGTCACCACGCATGCTTTTTATCCTTTATTTTTCAAATTTAGTAATGGCCCTTTTATTGGCCTTGCCATTTATGGGCTTTTTAAAAAGCAGTTTTGGCAGCTCGGCACTTTCTAAAAACTTATTAGAAGGTTTTGATTTTACAACCTTTTCCAATCTTACTTATTATTATAAAGATGGCCTGGATGCTATTTTGGGTAACATTAAGTGGGTACTAATAGCCTATTTTTTGCTCAATATTTTTCTAACAGGGGGGATTATCCGCATCCTTAACAAAGAAAAATTTACAACTGGTAATTTTTTCTCAGGAGCTGCTTATAACTTTTTCAGGTTTTTAGGTTTAAGTTTGATAATGGCCTTAGTGCAACTAATTTTTATTTTGGCAGTTTACATTCCGGTGGGGATAATATTTGATTCGCTTGGAGAAAAAATGGTCACTGAAATTAGCTATTATTACTGGGGTGTAGGGGCATTTGTTTTCCATTTGCTAATTTTCCTATTAATCTCAATGATAGGAGATTACGCAAAGTTTTATTTGGTGTTGAATGATAGTTTTAATATATTTAAAGGTTTTTGGAAAGGAGTGAAGTACGTTTTCGGTCATTTTTTGAAAACTTATTTCCTCTATTTGTTCCTGCTGTTTATTCCCGCAGTGGTCATGTATATTTATTGGTACTATGAGGCCGATATGAAAATGGCTACCGGAATTGGCATTCTAATTGTATTTGCCATGCAACAGGGATTCATTTTCTTAAGGGTTTTCTTAAGGGTTTGGGTTTTATCCTCGCAATTTAAGATGTACACCGATGATTTTATAAAGTCCTCAACAGTTCAAGATATTGTTTTAAGTGTTGTTGATACAAACGATGAATCAACAACTGAAGAAAAAGTAATAGAGGAAGAAGAGGAAAAGCCAGCAGCAAAAGCAAAAGATAAATCTGGCTATGAAATTGACTTTGACAAAACTTTTTCTCCTGACAATAAAATTGATTCTGATGAAAAAATCCTGTCGGAAGAAGAAATGCTGAAAAGGGTAGAAGAGGAGGAAAGTGTAAGCCAGGAGAACTTTGCAAAGGTAGAAGAAGAAGTTGCGGAGGTTGAAGAAAAAAAGGTGCCAGTAAACCAGGAAATATACAATGAAGAAGAATACAATGAAATACCTGAAATAGAGGGACCACATTTTGAAGAAGATGAAACAGAAGAGAAAATCGAAGAGGAGATTGAAGACTGGCATGATGGAGATGATGAGTTTCTCCCAGAGCATGTATACCAAAATGTAACAAACGGTATTTTAGAAAGCACGGTTGAAGAAGAAATTGAGGATGAAAAAAAGGAAAAAGTAACAGACAACAGAAAAGTAGATGATGATTTAATTGAATTTGAATTATAAAAAACTTGTAAGGTTTTGACTGACTGACTTTCAAGGTTTTTCAAACCTGGTAAGTCGTATAATAAATCAGCAAGACTTACCAAGTCTTTAAAACTTTGCAAGTGAAACAGTGAAAACGCTACTAACCAATTATTTGGGTATGTCAACAATAATCTCAGTTATTAATTACAAAGGAGGAACCGGAAAAACAACCACAGCTCTTAATTTTGGAGCTGCCCTTGCCAAAAAGCGGAAAAAAGTGCTGTTGCTTGATTTCGATAGCCAGTGCAATTTGAGCTTATCGAAGGGGTTAAAGCAACCCGACAGGCACATAGGAAATGTATTGGCTAAAAAGGCAACTATTGCGGAATCGGTTTATAAAATTGAAAAATTATCAATAGTACCTTCAACTGAAAATCTTTTGGACTATGAGTTTGCCATTAGCAATGAACCTGGTCGCGAATTTATTGCCCGGGAATTTTTGCAGCCTGCCAAAGAGCAATACGATTACATCATTATCGACTGTCCGCCAAGCCTTGGATTATTGTCGATTAATTCCTTAGTTGCTGCTGATTATTTTATTGTGCCCATGCAAACCGAAAACTTTGCTTTTATTGGCCTGGATAATATTATGACAGCTACCCAAAAAGTAAAAGATAGAATGAACCCAGGCCTGCAACTAGCTGGTATTCTGTTTGTTAAGTTTCAATACCGCACCAAGTTTTCGCAGGCAGTTTTGTCAAATATTATGGCAAACGATGACTTAAAAGATAAGTTATTTGATTCGTACATCCGGCAGGACATTTCGTTAATGGAATCCCCGGCATTCGGACAAACCATTTTTGAATATGCACCTAAATCCCGGGGTGCAAAAGATTTCAGGGCATTTGCAAACGAATTTTTAAAAAAGTATGGCCAAAAAGAAAATTAAGCTTAGTGAAATAAAAGATGCATTGTTATCGAATACATCTTTCATAAAGAATGAAGTAAAAGCAGCTGAAGAAAAGGTGGTTGTGCCCGAAAATGCTGTTGAAATTGATTTATCTACCTACAAAAAAATTAAGTTACTTGCCAATTACTACGAAAAAGAACCGGTTGAATTAATTAACGAGGCCATCACCCATTTCCTAAGATTAAAACGGCTGGACATTGAAGAAGCATTGAAAAATATTGTGGTTGGGGATGATGAGGAATAGCAATTCAAATGTTTAAAACTTACCTGTCTTTAATTAAATTCTAAATAATTTGTAAATAACAACCCTTTAGTCCTTCCTTAGGATTGAATTAAATATCTATTAATAAGATTATTATGATTTAGTGTTGGATTTACATGTCTCCGTCGGCTATAATTATCTCCAGTTTGGTCTAAATTAAAATTAGCTAAATCAATTAGTTTTGGTCTAAAATTAAAACATGAAGCTAATTTTTATAACTTTAATAAGTACATTATTTTTATTTACTCAGAATGAGGAGATAAAAGTGGTTGATTATGAAGGTTTAAAGCCTTATTTGAATAAGCAAAATGATACCACTTATGTTATCAACTTTTGGGCGACCTGGTGCGGCCCTTGTGTAAAGGAACTTCCTTATTTTGAGAAAATTACAGAGAATTATAAAAATCAGAAAGTAAAAGTTATTCTGGTAAGTTTAGACTTTCCAAAAAGTTATCAAAAAAGCCTGGTTCCTTTTGTTAAACGTAAAGCATTAAAATCGGAAGTAATTCTATTAAATGACCCGGATAGTAACAACTGGATCAGTAAAATTGATAAAAACTGGTCAGGAGCCATTCCGGCTACCATTATTTACAATAAAAATTCGCGTTCGTTTTATGAAAAATCGTTTACTTACGAAGAGCTGGAAGCTGCATTAAAGGAAAAATTAGTTAAAGATTTATGATAAAGATATTACCCTCAAAGTGTCTTCGAATCCTTTGAGGCTTCTTGAACTTTGAGCATTTAAAAGATATCAAAGCGCCAGAGTTCAAATTTCGAATAATAACTATTAAAACTAACAAAAATGAAAAAATTAGTAGTATTACTTATTGCCAGCCTTTTTTATGTGGCAGGTTCAGCTCAGGGCTATAGTGTAGGAGACAAAGCCATTGACTTTAAATTGAAAAATGTGGACGGAAAAATGGTTTCATCAAAAGATTACAAAGAAGCCAAAGGTTTTATTGTTGTCTTTACCTGCAATACTTGTCCTTATGCAGTAAAATACGAAGACCGTATTATCGAACTTAACAAAAAATATGAGAAAAAAGGTTTTCCAGTAATTGCAATCAATCCAAACGATCCTGAGGTGCAACCCAAAGACACCTATGAATTGATGGCAAAAAAGGCAAAAGACAAAGGCTTTAAATTCCCCTATTTGTTTGATCCGGGCAGGAAAGTTTCAGCAGCTTATGGTGCTACTAAAACCCCGCATATTTACCTGCTAAGTAAAAATAATGATAAACTTGTTGTAGAATACATTGGGGCAATTGATGATAATTATGAAGATGCTTCGGCAGTTAAAAAGACCTATTTGGCTGATGCTGTGGATGCCTTGCTTGACGGTAAAAAACCTGTAGTAACTGAAACAAAAGCGATTGGGTGCTCAGTGAAAAAGAAGAAAAAGAGTTAAAAAGATAGAATAATTAGTTGATTTATCATTGGCCATTAGTTTTAAACTTATGGCCAATGTTTTTTTATCATGCTAGCAGATATAAAATAAAAGGAACATAAAACAAAGCAATCAGGATAGAAGTAGAAACCAGATCTGCAGCAAACTCTTTATCCAGGTTTTCTATTGATGAAAAGGTCAGTACATTATAGCCAATGGGAGTAGCAGTAGCTAAAATTGCAACATATTTAGTAAGTCCTTCAAATCCCATCACATAAACTATAGCCAACCCTAGCAGCATGCCCAGTCCCATCCGAATAAAAATGGCAATAAGGCTTACTTTAAAATACGAAAGTTTGGGTTCAAAAAATACCCCTACTGAAATAAGTAGCAAGGGGATGGTTAAATCACCAGTAATTTTTGCAAAATTAAGAACTGGCCCTCGGAATTGAACCTCTGTAATGTTCATAACCATGGCAATTATAATTGCCCACAGTGGAATTGCTCTTAAGAGTTTATTGTAAATTTCTTTTCTTTTAATTCCCTGGTTTCCATATTTACATGCCTGATAATAGGCAAAAACAAAAATCATAATAACATTCCCTACATCAAAAATCAATATCCTTGAGATACCTTCTTCTTTATAAATCATTGACACAAAAGGAAATATAAAGGCGGTATTAAGAATTAAAGAACTAATTATAAAAACACCAAGAGTTTTAGGAGCTGTTAATATTCTTTTACCAACAAAATAGCTGATGGTAAAAAGAATAAAGCCAATAACCGGCGGGATAAGGGGGAGGTAGATAAAGTCGTGGGTGATTTTTGTGGCAGGGATATTTGTTAATACCAAAGCTGGCATGGTAACATAAAAAACCAATCGAAGAAACAGACTGGCTTCATCTTTTTTAACAATACCAAGAAACCGAAGTAATACACCTACCAAAATCAGTAAAAATATGGGTAGCAACTCAAGGTAAATTCCAAGCATATTTATTCAATTTAAAATCTGCAAAATTAACAAATTGTTTATAATTAATGGCTTACGGAGCAATAAGAACTTGGTGTTTCGAAATAGATTAACACATTGGTTGCTAATTAGTTGTTGAATAATTATTGAAAATAATAACATATTTCGATTGAGTAAAAAAACAGGCTACAAAATAAAGCCGTAACTGGCAGATATAGAGGTGGATATCGATTAAATGCTAAGTACTTGTTTAGTTAATGGGTGTAAAGCGCTGAATAATAACTCATTATAAATTATTTTACATTTTTTCATAAAAAACGATTAACTTTGCTTAACAATTTAAAGTATGCTTTACATTTATATTGAATTAAACTACTGTTAGTCAGTATATTATAATTTAGATTTGAAATTATATTATTTTAACAATCATTAAAGTATTGTCTTAAACAAAAGCTGGAAGTAGCTGAGTTTTAGTTTGCTGTTTACATTATTCCAATAATACTTTACATTATTACATTAATAATTGTCTTTTTGTTTATCATAGTTATAGCAACAAGCCTGCCAAATACGTTTTTATACAAAAAAAAACCTTATGTTCAGTTTTAAACAATACATTGATAGTCAAAAGGCGATTATCGGAATGATTCATGTATCGGCTTTACCAGGGACACCAAAAAGCCAAACCTCACCCGAAGAAATTATCAGGCTTGCTGTAAACGAGGCCAGACAATATGAACAGGCAGGTGTACTGGCTGTAATGATTGAAAACATGCATGATCTTCCTTATACAAAAGGGTACGTTGGCCATGAAATTTCCACGCTCATGTCTATAATTGGCTATGAAATTAAAAAAGCAACAAAGCTCTATTGCGGCATACAACTACTTGCAGCAGCCAATAAAGAAGCTTTAGCAGCAGCGCATTCTTCAGGACTTGATTTTATAAGGGCCGAAGGTTTTGTATTTGGTCATCTTGCCGATGAGGGCCTGATAGAATCTTCAGCAGCTGAATTATTACGGTACAGGAAACTTATTGGTGCTGAAAGTGTTATGATACTCACTGATATTAAGAAAAAACACAGTTCGCATGCAATAAGCAGCGATACCCCCATTGCCGAACATGCCCATGCTGCAGAGTTCTTTCTGTCAGATGGATTAATAGTCACTGGTCAGTCAACTGGCCTGGAAGCAGACCTACAAGAGCTTAATATGGTAAAAGAAGCTACTGATTTACCTCTCTTTATTGGTTCAGGGATCACAGCGCAAAATATTGATAAGTTTTATGCTTACGCAGATGGGTTTATTATAGGAAGTTACTTCAAAAAGGATGGCCAGTGGCAAAACGCACCAGATAAAAAACGAATTTTAGCTTTGCTCAATGCTATTAACCTGAGTTCGATGTAAAATAATGAGTACAGAAAGTCATAATTATGCTAGATCTGCACTGAAAATTTTGAAATAATAACGGGTTATTTTAAGAAATTTTCAGTGCAGAGATGGTATGATTATGACTTTTCTTTTTAGATTT